>NZ_WKDB01000118.1:0-9504 GCF_021606215.1 Pseudomonas sp. PA-5-4B
TGCCCCGGGTGGGGGGTGGAGGGGCCCTTGTTTTTTGATAAAAAAGCAGGGGACCCTACCGCGGCCCAGCGGGAGCAAGCTCCCTCGCCACAGGCAAACTTAGACATGGCTTGCAATAAAAACCGCCCTACTAAAGCGGTTTTTTTATTGCCTGCACTTTCTCAAAAAACCGCAGGCAATAAAAAACCCCAACCCGTCACCCGGTTGGGGTTTTGCGTTTCTACAACCAGCGCTTAGCGCGTTACACGGCTGGTGCCGTTAACCGTCATGATGCGCACGCGGTCGCCAATGCGGAAGATTTCGTTAGGGTCGACGGCCTGGACGTAGGCGCGCATGCTGCCGTCGTCTTCGCGAACGGTAACTTCAACACCCTGGGTGCGGGTCAGACCTTCTTCAGCGGCGGAACCCAGCAAGCCACCGGCAACCGCACCGATAACGCCAGTGACGATACTGCCACGGCCACCACCGATCGCGCTGCCGCCAACGCCGCCGACCACTGCACCGGCAACACTGCCGATTGGGGTCTTGGTGCCTTCGATTTTCACCGGACGCAGGGATTCAATGGTGCCCATGCGAACGGTCTGTACACGACGCGCCTCGTCACGGGAGTACGAGTCGCCGGTCAGACTCGAGGCGCAGCCACCCAACAGCAACGACAGGGTGGTAAAGCAGGCAACTAGTAAAACAGACTTACGCATAGCATCAACTCCAAAGGACAGGTATTCATTAGACGCCGCTGCTTGGCGCCTGTCACGGCAAGCACGCCAGAAAATTGCTTTCATTCAGCCTGAGTACAGACTGCCAGCACCAAAAAACTCGACGAACGGTAGCTCCCGCCCCGATCCAAAAATCACGTGGAAGCGCTCTTTATTGTAGTCACGCAATCAAAAACGCCGAAGCCTCTGTGTAGAGACTTCGGCGTGATGATCACCATTCAGATGGAATGACGAAAGGTGTAGCTCAGGGCGCCAGGCGCTCGCGCGTCCACTCGCCCGCTTGCAGGCGATAGTTCAGGCGGTCATGCAGGCGACTGGCGCGGCCTTGCCAGAACTCGATGCGCTCAGGCAACAAACGATAGCCACCCCAATGCTCGGGGCAGTCGGGTTGGGTATCGCTGAAACGCTGTTCGGTCTGCTTGAGCAGCTCCTGCAGCTCTTCACGGTCACGAATGACTTGGCTTTGCGGCGATGCCCAGGCGCCAAGACGGCTGCCCAAAGGCCGGACCTGATAATAGGCATCCGACTCTTCAGGCGTCACCTTGACCACCCGCCCTTCGATGCGCACCTGGCGCTCCAGGGAGGGCCAAAAGAAGGTCATGGCCGCAAACGGCCGCGCCGCGAGTTGTTCACCCTTGGCGCTCTGATAGTTAGTGAAGAAGGTAAAACCCTGTGCATCCAGGCCCTTGAGCAGCAGGATGCGACAGTGCGGGCGACCGTCCTGGTCGACCGTGGCCAGGGTCATGGCATTGGCCTCCACCGGTGGCTGCTCGGTTTTCACCGCATCGCCAAACCATTGGTGGAACAACGCAAACGGCTCGTCCGGGGCCTGGGCCTCGCTCAAACCGTCCCGTGTGTAGTCACGGCGCATATCGGCCAGTGCCTGGGTCATGCAGCTTTATCCTTCTGTTTCAACGGATCAGTTTTTCGCCTGGTCGTTCGCAGCCGGGGCGGCAGCCTTCGGTGCGGCTTTTTTCGCGGCAGGCTTGGCAGCGGCTTTTTTCGCAGCGGGCTTGGCGGCAGCTTTCTTGGCCGGGGCTTTTTTCGCCGGGGCGGCTTTTTTCGCAGCCGGAGCCGGCACAGGGGCTGGCGCAGTTTGCACAGCGACCATGTCAGCGACCGGTGGTTTGCCCGAGTTGTACTTGCTCAGCAGCGCCAACATAGTTGTACGCTGAGTGAACATGATCTCCATGCGACGGTTCAGCGCACGCCCCTGATTGCTGTCGTTGGCGGCACGCGGCATCAGGTCGCCCATACCGCGCAGCATCAAGCGATCCTGCTTCAAGCCGCTGAGGCTGAAGATAGAGGCAATGGATTGCGCACGTTCTTTGGTCAACGCCTGGCTGGCCGGGGCGGTACCTGTGGCATCAACGTGACCCAGGACCAGGACCGCGGTCTTGGGGTCAGCTTCAACAGCTTTGGCAACGCGTGTGAACGGGCCGAGTGTGACCGGCAGCAGCATTGCCGGGCGTTTCGGGTTGTAGGAGCCGTCCACCGGGGCAATCACGACCAATACGTTGTCACGACGTTCCAGTTGCAGGTTGCTGTCCTTGATGGCGGCGCGCAGACGCGGCTCATAATCATCCAGCCAGGCTTGGGTGATTTTCGGATCGGGCATCTGCACGTTGGTCACATCAACCTTGGCCAGTGGCTTTGGCTTGCTTTCGAACGGCCACCACCATTTGGTTTCGGTGTCGGTCTTGGCGACGGCAGGCGCAGCATCCGGCGTGGAAGCAGGGGTTGCGGCCTTGAGGTCGGCTTTCAGGTCGGCTTTGGCATCCGCCGCTTTTTCGTCGGCGCTTTTGGCAGCGAACGGCCACCAGTTGAAGCCGGTGTCAGCCTTGGCTACCGGTGCAGGCGCTGGAGCAGCAGCGGCGGCCACAGGTTCGACAGGCTTGGCGCCGGCGGCAGGTTTGGCATCCGGCTTGGCGTCGGTTTGTGTCACGGCGTCCTTGGTAGCAGCCTTGTCAGATCCAAATGACCACCAGTGCCCACCTTCGGCATCACTTTGTGGTGTTTGTGCGCAGCCAGTAATAGTGAGGCACAGCGCCAGTGCCAAGGACTTGTTCGATAACATGAGGTATCCACAAAATGAGAAAAAAACGGGGGGCCTGGTTGACCCGTTAAACAGACGCTTAGAGAACAGTAAAGTTACACAATTTCGTTCAGCGCCTTCTTATACTTGCCTTTGTAACAAAAAAACGTGAAACAGCAAGCTCTTTACAGACAACCGGCCAATATTCCGACCAACTTCTGCGCACGCGGGTCCATAAGTACATAAGGGCCCAGTGTATTAGTCACGAAACCAAATGCTACATCGCGCTCAGGGTCGGCAAACCCCACCGAACCACCGGCGCCAGGGTGGCCAAACGCACGCGGGCCAAGGCCAAAGGTCGCATTGGGCAGTTGCGGTTGATCCAACATGCACCCCAAACCGAAACGGGTTTGAGTCAATAATGTTTTGTCTGGCCCGATACTGTGTTCGCGGGTCAATTGTTCGAGCATGTCGCTCTCAAGCAAACTACCGTCCAACAATCCGCTATAAAAACCTGCCAGGCTGCGCGCATTACCGTGACCATTTGCCGCTGGCTGCTGCATCCGCCGCCATTCGGGCTTATTAGTGCTGGTCAGAATAGACGGTGGGTTGGCAAATGCACGGGTGGTCATGGCATTAGGTTCGCGCATCATTACTTGAAGTAAACGTTGCGCGGCTTCATCGCCCATATTGCCTTTGCTGCGCGCTATATGCGCAACCCGATAAAACTCTTCGTCCGCCAAACCGACATGGAAGTCCAGGCCCAGGGGCCGCGCAACCCGCGCCACAATCGACTCGCCCGGCCCGCGCCCGTCGGCACGGCGCAGCAACTCGCCGACCAACCAGCCATAAGTGATGGCCTCGTAGCCATGCCCTTCGCCCGGCGTCCACCACGGGGCTTCGGCCGCCAGGGTGTCGACCATCAGTGGCCAGTCATACAGGGCTTCGGTCGGCAGCATCTGGCGAATCGCCGGCAGCCCGGCCTGGTGGCAGAGCAACTGGCGCAGCGTGATGGTTTCTTTACCCGCCGCGGCAAACTCGGGCCAGTAGTCGGCAACTGGCGCATCCAGTTTCAGCTTGCCTTCGGCAACCAGCTGCAGGGCCGTGACGGCAGTGAAGGTCTTGGTGCAGGAGAACAGGTTGACGATGGTGTCGCTGTGCCAGGCCTCGGCACCGTCCTTATCGGCGGTACCGGCCCACAGGTCGACGACGGTTTCGCCGCCGATCTGGATACAGAGCCCGGCACCACGCTCCTGCGGGTCATCGAACAACGCGGCAAAGGCTTCACGTACCGCTTCGAACTGGAGCTCGTAATGACCCTGAATCTGCACCTAAGCCGCCTTGGAAAACACCGTAAGAAGTGGCCGACATTGTTCCAGTCATTGCAGGTTTTGTGAACCCGTCAGTGATGAATCAATGGCCATTTCCAGAGTGTCCACCCGCATGCCCGGCGCCCTGCCCCGCGCCTTTGCCTTCTTGCCCGGACTTGCCGCCTTCGTTCTCGCGAACCTTGCTGGCCGCCTTGGCTTTTTCGGCCTCCTTGCCCAGTTGGTCGACCGCCGCCAGGTTGCTTTTACGCACACTCTCGACAAAGCCCTGGAACGGCACGTCGGTGATGCCCACCAGCCCGAAGTGGCCGTTCTCGCCATCCAGCAGGCGCCCGGTGACCGGCTGGTCCAGGTACTGGAACCAATGCACGCCGACAATCGATGGCTCGGCCATGGCCTGCTTGAGGAAGTTGCTGTACGCCACGCCACGGTCTTCTTCACGGGCCAACTGTGTCACGCCGCCCCAGAACGGGCCACGGTCGGCCGAGCCGAAGTTGAACTCGGTGATCAGCACCGGCTTGTCCAGCGCGCGCAAGGCAGCAAAGTCATAACCGTCCTGCGGCTTCAGGGTGTACATGTTGAAACTCAGCACGTCGCAATACTGGGCGCAGGACGCCACGGCCTCGGGCGTGCTGACGGCATACCGACCACCTAGCAGCAACTGGTTGGGCGCGTGCCATTTCAACGAATCGGAGATGGTTTTGAAGTAGGCATCAGCGAAGGTCTTCTGGAAATATTTGAAGTCAGCTTCGATTTCCGGGTGTTCGGGGCTCGGCATCGGCGGCTCGAAGCCTGGGTCTTCCATCAGCTCCCAACCCGCCAGGTGGATGCCCCAGGCTTTCGACAGGCCTTCTTCGTTACGGTACTTGTCGCGCAGTTGTTTGAGGAATGCGCGTTTGGCCGGTACGTCGGTGGTCATGCGCAACGTGCCATAGGCCAAGGCGTAACGGGATTTTGGATCATCGCCGGGGCCGGCCCAGGCCAGCTCGTTGTCGGCAAAATAGCCGATCAGCCACGGGTCATCACGGTGGTCGCGGGCGGCAATGGCCACGGCGCGTTCGGTGGCCATGGCAAAGCGCGGGTCGAACGGGTCGGGCATGCCGCCCCACCAGTCGGTGCCAGTGCTGATGCTGGCGTAGTCACCGACAATCGACAGCGGCAAGGTGTAGGGCACACGGTCGGCGCGGGCCAGGTCCTCATCACTCCAGTTGCCCACGGTGTTGAAGCCCCAGGCTTGCAGGCGGTCGAGGGTGTGGCTGACCCAGCGCTTCTGGTCGAAACCTTCGCCGCCATAAGTACGCTGCAAGTTGGCGCCGTAAAAATCGTACCAACGCCCGACATTGAAGCCGCGGCCCTGATCGGCACCGTTGCCGCCCCGGTTATCGCCACTGCCGTAGTACTTGTCGAACGGTTCGCCAGCCTTGGGCAGCGCGGCGAACATCCACTCGCGGCCGGCCACGTAGGTCTGGTTGTTGTCCGGTGCCACGGTGTTAACACCCAACGAATAGAACGGATGGCCTTGCGGCGTCACCAGGTACCAGCGGCCGTCACGCTTCTCGGTACGGAAAAAACCACTGGCGTCGAACGCCGGGCCTTTGTTCCAGCCACCGTATGGGTCCAGAGCGGATTTGTCACGCTCGGCCAGCCAGCCCTTGAGCTGTTGCTGCTCCTTGGCCGCTGCGGCTTTGAGTTGCTCGTCAGTGCTGACCTTTTCCGGCCAGCGCGCACGGGTGGACTGGCCATAAGCGTCCACCAGCTCACTGTAGACCGCCTTCAGCACCGGCTCGCTGTCCTGCACGCCAAAACGCTCAAGCAAAATGCTTTGGGCGGCGTTGGGCTTGAGCATCGACAAGGTGACCGAGGCCACTTGGCTGCGGTCGATCTCGCCAGCACTGGCGGCCAGCAATACACGCTGGCCGTCCAGGGTGATCGGCATGGGCGGGCCGGCCTTCATGCCCTGGCTCAGCGGCGAGTTGGCTTGCAACGGGATCAACAGGGTCTGGGCCGGGCCGGCCGGCAGGTCGATACGGCTGACCAGAGTCTTGCCGTCGACGCTCTGTACTTTGACATAGAGGGTCAACGCCCAGTCCATGGCGCTCTGGATACGCAGGCTCATGGCGCCGGATTGCGACCAGTCCCAGCTCCCGGCCTGCGGGCTGAGCACCAGGCTCGGTTCGGCCGCCGGGTTGAAGGTGATGCGGCGCAACACCTCGCCTTCGGGGGTTTGTTCGGCGTTGTATTGCGGCAGGCTGGCGTCCTGAGTCGCCACCTTGACCACATCGGCAGGTCGGACGAAGTTGAACAGCGTTTGTTGCCCGGCAGGCGCGGCCATCAAGGGCGCAGCGAATAACAGGGCAAAAAGAGCAGGCAGCGTGCGAATCATACGAACAAGGTTCTCCCAATCGGCCGATAACTGGCCTGATGACATAAAGCGTTGGCAGTGAGATAGACCACGAAGTGGGCGGATTCGCCCACGGTGGCTTATGAAATTTCGCGCCTGAACGGCGGCAAGGCATTAAGGATAGCTTTGCCATAGCGCTGCGTGACCAAACGGCGGTCGAGCAAGGTGATAGTGCCGCGGTCTTCCTCGGTACGCAGCAAGCGACCGCAGGCCTGGACCAGCTTCAAGGACGCATCCGGCACCGAGATTTCCATGAACGGGTTACCGCCCCGCGCCTCGATCCACTCGGCCAAGGCTGCCTCGACCGGGTCATCCGGTACCGAGAACGGGATCTTGGCAATCACCACGTGCTCGCAATAGGCGCCGGGCAAGTCCACGCCTTCGGCAAAACTGGCCAGGCCGAACAGCACGCTGGAATCGCCGCCATCAACCCGCGCCTTGTGTTTGTTGAGGGTTTCCTGCTTGGACAGGTTGCCCTGGATAAACACCTGTTTGCGCCAGTCACGGTCGAGGCCGTCAAACACGTCCTGCATCTGTTTACGTGACGAAAACAGTACCAGTGTGCCGCGCGAACCTTCGACCAGCTCCGGCAAGTCGCGGATGATCGCCGCCGTGTGCGCGGCCGCATCCCGTGGGTCGGCCTTGAGGTCCGGTACGCGCAGCACGCCAGCATCGGCATGGTGGAACGGGCTCGGCACCACGGCCGTCACTGCTTTTTTCGGCAGCCCGGCGCGCATGCGGAAACGGTCGAAAGTGCCCAGGGCCGTCAGCGTGGCCGAGGTCACCAGGCAGCCATAAGCCACGTTCCACAGGTTGCGACGCAGCATTTCGGCGGCGAGGATGGGGCTGGCGTTAACCTCGATATCGAACAGCGCACCGCTTTCCGACAGGGTCAGCCAACGCGCCATCGGCGGGTTGTCTTCCGGGTCTTCGACGGTGAAGGCGGTCCACAGCTCCCAGTTGCCCTGGGAGCGTGACAACAGGCTGCCGAACAGTGGGTACCACTCCTCGGCCTGGTTGCTGGCGATGCCGATATTGACCTCGCCATCCATGCCTTCCTTGAGCAAGTCGGTGAGGCGCGTGAACAGGTCGGTGAGGCGTGAAAAGCCCTTCTTCAGCTCAATACCCATTTCGCGCATATGCTCGGGGATCAGCCCGCCGACAAAGCGGTGGCGCGGCCGCTCACGGCCCTCCACGTCTTCGCCGGGCTTGAAGTCGGCGACCTGTTCACAGGCGCTGAACATGAACTGCTGCTGAGTCTTGATCTCCCGCGCCAGCTCCGGCACTTGCTCGATCAACTTGCCCAAATCGCCGGGCAGCGGATGCTGGGCCAGCAGTTTGGTGAGGTTCTTGGCAGTGGTTTCCAGCCAGTCGGCCGTGGAACGCAGGCGCGTGTAATGGGCGAAGTGGCCAATTGCCTTGTCCGGCAGGTGGTGGCCTTCGTCGAATACGTAGAGGGTGTCGCGCGGGTCCGGCAACACCGCGCCGCCGCCCAGGGCCAGGTCGGCCAGTACCATGTCGTGGTTGGTGACGATCACGTCGACCTTGCCCATGCCTTCGCGGGCCTTGTAAAAGGCGCACTGGCCGAAGTTGGGGCAATGGCGGTTGGTGCACTGGCTGTGGTCGGTGGTCAGGCGTGCCCAGTCCGAATCTTCAAGAGCGGTGGGCCAGCTGTCGCGGTCGCCGTCCCATTTATTGCCGGCCAGCTTCTCGATCATGCTGGTAAACAGCTTCTGGCTGACTTCATCCACCTCGATCTTGAAGCCTTCTTCTTCGAACAAGGAGGCAGTGGCGGTTTGCGCATGGCCTTCCTGCAGCAACACGTCGAGCTTGGACAGGCACATGTAGCGCCCACGCCCCTTGGCCAGGGCGAAAGTGAAGTTCAGACCGCTGTTGCGCATCAGGTCGGGCAGGTCTTTGTAGACGATCTGCTCTTGCAGGGCGACAGTGGCGGTGGCGATCACCAGGCGCTTGCCGGCAGCCTTGGCGGTAGGGATCGCGGCCAGGCTGTAGGCCACGGTCTTGCCGGTGCCGGTGCCGGCCTCGACAGCCACAATCGCAGGGTCGCCACTGCGCCGCCCTTCGTCGTCGGTGTCGATATCCCCGAGGACCTTGGCCACTTCGGCGATCATCAGGCGTTGGCCGTAGCGCGGTTTCAAGCTCTTGGCTTCGAGAAAACGCGAATAGGCGCCCTGGATCGTGGTTTTGAGTTCAGTGCTGATCATGGATAGTCGGGCGCAAAAAACGCTGGATAAATTTTCAGTGGTTCGGATCGGCCGCTATCATACCCCGCTAATTAATCCCGCGCAGAACGGAGTACCACAATGACCGCGTTTAGCCTCGCTTACACCCTGCATGTATTGGCCGCCCTGGCTTGGGTCGGCGGTATGTTTTTCGCCTGGATGATCCTGCGCCCCGCTGCCATGGCGGCACTTGAAGGCCCTGCCCGGCTCAAGCTGTGGGCAAATGTGTTTCAGCGTTTTTTTGTGTGGGTCTGGGTCGCGGTGCTGATTTTGCCGATCAGCGGCATCGGCCTGTTGCAACTGCGCTTCAGTGGTTTTGAGACTGCGCCGCGCTATGTGCAGGTGATGATGGGTCTGTATCTGGTGATGACGGCGCTGTTTATCCGCATCCAGGCACTGAAGTTCCCGGAACTGCGCACAGCGGTGGCGGCTGAGGATTGGCCGGCGGGCGCGGCTGCGCTGGGGCAGATCCGCAAATTGGTAGGGATTAATTTAATAGTGGGGTTGGTGGTGGTGGCGATTGCTTCGGCGCGGCCGATGTTCTGAGGCGGCTGTTAGTCCGCCATCGCGGGCAAGCCCGGCTCCCACATTTGGAATGCATTCCAACCTGTGGGAGCCGGGCTTGCCCGCGATGGCGTCAGATCAGTCGCATCAAAGCCGCTGAATAGTCACAGCACCCGCAGGCCCAGCCGGCCCCGGCTGGCCTTCCAGCCCTGGCCGGCCTTTATCGCCGCCATCGGCGCGGTACACCAGGCAGCCCTTGGACTGCCCGCCTTTGCCC
>NZ_WKDB01000119.1:0-9311 GCF_021606215.1 Pseudomonas sp. PA-5-4B
GACCATAGAGCATTGGAACCACCTGATCCCATCCCGAACTCAGTAGTGAAACGATGCATCGCCGATGGTAGTGTGGGGTTTCCCCATGTGAGAGTAGGTCATCGTCAAGATTAAATTCCGAAACCCCATTTGCGAAAGCAGATGGGGTTTTGTTTTGCGCGCTCGAAAAGAGTCCCGCAAGCTATTCCGCGAAAAAGCCACCATCAATGCGCACTAACGGGTGCACAGCACGCGTCAGGACGCCTCCAGAAGCTCGCCTCCTTGCCATTCCAGAAGACTGGCTCGATGCTCATATCGACATGGGTGCCGACGCTCTGCTGCATCCCAGGTTCATCAGATCGTGCAAGGTCGTTATTCAGGTCGAGGGCGGTAGGATAATCGCAACGCTCCGACGGCCTCTGAAGGCGCTCACGAGGTTTTGAAAGGGCTTATGGTCATAGGGCTTGTTCTTTCATGATTTTGCCTTCTGGGCGCCATTGCGGCGGCCAGCGCTGGAATCTCACTTTTCTACAGACGAAAAAAAAGACCTTGAAATTCAAGGTCTTTCTTTAAGATGGTGCCCGAGGGAGACTCGTGCGTTCCATATAATTCGTGCCTTGCAGGGTGATTACACAGTTTGGGATACAGCTTGGGATACACAGTTTGCATTGTTGTAAAAAATTCCCAGTTTTTGTTCTGACCCCTCTTCTGGAGCAATTCACCTACCACGTCGCTTAGCGAGGCCTATTCGGTGGAGGCCCTAGGTGGTAATTTCATGTTGCCATCATTGGTCAAAAGCACTCGGGAAGCATTTCATGTTAGAAGCGTTGTTAGAAAAGGGATTTTTACCTCGAGAATTACCGCCGTTGTTTTCCTCGATGACCTTAGGACGTGTCGTCGGATATGGCGGTAATTTGCCTGATGCCCTACAGAAACCTCAAGCTGTTTGGACGCAGCCGATGCACCATAATTTGTCTAGGGTAGGTGGGCTTCGTCGACGCCTTACCATCCCGAACCCTTCAAATTATTTTCGACTCGCCAATGTTTTCGCCGTTAACAACGCTCAGTTGGCTGCTGAATGGGCCAAATCTCCGTTCTCTCACACTCGTCCTCAGTACGACCCGCAGGGATCGAGAGCAATTGCGTCCAGTTCTTCAGATCGAGCTATTGCCCGTGCAAGTACTCGCGTGGGTGCCAGATACATATTGCGAGCGGACATATCGCAGTTCTACTCATCAATTTATACCCATACGATTCCGTGGGCATTGCATACAAAGGCAGTTGCAAAGGCGCGTTTTCGGGATGTCTCTCTTTGTGGAAATGTCATAGATAAAGAACTGCAGGCGTGTCAGTCGGGTCAGACAAAGGGAATTGCCATCGGACCTGATACGTCACTCGGAATTGCCGAATTGTTGCTTAGTTCGATAGACGCAAAATTGGCATCTGAGTGCAATATCGTCGGTGGTGTAAGGTTTATTGACGATATTGAATTGTCTTTCTCTTCTTTGTCCGATGCTGAGAATGCGCTAATCATGCTTGAGGCAGAGCTTTATGGACGAGAGCTGCAGCTGAACGGTAACAAAACTGCTATTTACGAACTGCCTTCTGAACTAGAGTCGATCTATGTGAGTAAATTAAGGCCCATCGTTCCCTCGTACTATGGGGCATCGTCATTTGAGTGGGTTGATTATTTTAATCATGCATTCGGGCTTGCACGCGAACATCCGACTGAGGGGGTGCTTCGATACAGCATTGCCGCATTAAAAAGCGTTACTGCAGAAGCAGAACAATGGGAGCTGGCACAACATCTATTGTGGCAGTGCATCGCGTTAGATCCCGGATGCTTACGTATTGTTCTTGACGTCTTGCTATTGAATATCGACCGTGGCGGGCTTGTGCTGGATCGGAATATTGCTTATCGAGCAATCAATGCATTGGTTCAAGCGAGTGCCCCTGTAGGCCATGGCAGCGAGGTTGTATGGAGCGTTTGGGCATGTATGTTACTAGGTTTAAAACTAAGTGATGTTTCACAAAGTGCGATTGCACTTATGGATGATGGTTGCGTAGCTACTGCCTCAATGCGGGCCCGCGAGATGGGAGTTTTCGAACCAGGCTTTACCTCTCCACTATGGGAAGGATGGTTAGTTGACGATTGCTTTGAGCAGGATCATTGGTTGTTTGCGTATGAGTGCTATCGCCGTGACTGGCTTCTACATCTTATCAATGTCTCAAATATTGTCGTGGATCCAGTTGCGGTTTTATTTAAAGGTCTCGGAATCACGTTCTTGGATATTGATTCGCCTCTTACTTATAAACCGAAAGTGATTGTGGTCGGAGAGGAGGATGGAGGTTACTAATTTTCTTTTGGTTCTGGAAATGTCGCCGGGGACCCTGAGGACTTCATCAAGACACGGGGCATGAAACCCGCGGGATCGTGGTAGCGGCAGCCGCACCAGCTTACTGAAATTTCAACGTTGAAATTGAAAGGATCTTGAAGAGAAAAGTGCATCCTTACCGGATCTGTAACGGTCATGGGTTTCGTTCAGGATAGTGAACGATTGGCCTGGTCAACTCGGTCAACCAATCAACTAACTTTGGAGCCCAGCCACTAACGAGATCCGGCGGGTTCTATGCCCCGTGTCTATCGGAAATGCCCAGGGTCCCCATCGGCTTTCCGATTCATAGGGCAAATGCACTGGTGAACAGCAGTTCACCCGGTTCACCTGTTCACTAAGCTGGGTTCCTTTCCGCTGACACGATCACGCGGGTTTCCTACCCCGTGCCAAACTCATACGTGCAGGGGCCCCGATGCCTCTTGAAACCAGAAGATTTATCGATCAGCCCCTCGCTGGTGGACGATTCACAAACGGGGTTCGGGGTATCCCCTTAAAAAACGGTGTTACGCCTGTTACGTGCGTTACGCTACTCCATAACTATATGATTTTAATAGGTTTATAGGGAGTTACACATCGGTTCGCAGTTCGTCGATAGCCGTGTTACATGTAAAATAGGTGTTACATCAATAACTGCTTGCAAAGAGCCGTTTAAGATAATTAAGAAGACTGCCATCGGACCAGAGCTCTCGCTTGGATGGTCCGCTGATGCAGAAGCAGTGGATTAGTCTTGGCATCACTGAAAGGCGGACGTTTAGCTTTGTCTGTACAACCAGCAGGGATTTGGGTGTTGAATGCGATCCCACCTATGCTGGCTCTGCAGTTGAAAATGCACCTGGTAGACCTTAGTGATTGAAGCGCCTTCTTTATCAGTGTTGAATGGCTAAAAATAGGCAGAGCACGAGCCTTGCTGCTTCACACCGACGCCAAGTTCGCCCTTGGTTTCTGGGAAGTCAAAGAACTCAATGCTGTTGGGAAAAGGACGAAACAACTCCAATGTCGAATATCGCAACAGAGGTCGATTCAGTCCGCGCTTCCCGCGCGGGTCACACCTTTCATGAGCGTTGGGCTGCGAGGAAAGCTCTCCAATTGGTCTTCCCCGATGACTGCTTGTTTGCGATCGCCGTGGAAGGCATTTCTTCTACGGAGACCGCGAGCCCAGGAGCAAAAGCGGAAGAGGTAGCTGATCTCGTTTTATATTACGGTGGTGGAGATAACTTTAGAACATGTGATCGGCTGGAGACGGTTCAATTTAAATACAAATTGCGAGCGGAAGCTGTCACAGCAGTTTATCTTCGCAAAACAATCGAGAAATTCAGCGATACGATTCTAGGTTATGACAAAGAGTTTCCAGCAACTAAAGTCGACAAAAAGCTATCTTTCATCTTCGTGACAAATTCAGACTTTACGGAGACCCTTTGGCAAGCAATTAGCTCCTTAGTTAACGGATCTAAGCCTAAGTCCGCAGGGGCATCCACCCAGGCTAAAAACCTCAGGCAATGGTGCGCCAATCGTGGCTTATCTGACGTAAGTCGTCTTTTTTCTAGGATAGTTTTTCGAGCGGGGGAAAAGAGTCTTGCGGGTCAAGAGAACTTACTCAAGAGAACACTCACTGACTGGTCACCAGGATCAGACACAGAAGCTCGTCTTCGGCTCTACGAACTGCAGGATTTAGTTTTAAAGAAAGCCGGGCCAACTGGTCAAGGTAAGAATTTGATTCGACGGGAGGATGTACTGGATGCGATGGATTGCGAACCAGAGGATCTTTTTCCGGCGGAATCTCGTTTTATCGACGTCGGAGCAGTTGTAGAGAGAGCAGAGCTTATTATAACAAGCAACTTGATAAAGACTTCAAATTTACCTGTCTTTGCCCATGCAGAGGGCGGGGTGGGCAAAACTGTCTTTGTCCAAAGCCTTGCTGAGAGAATGGCTGCAGAATTTGAGGTTGTTATTTTTGATTGCTTCGGCGGTGGGGCTTATCGATCAGAAAATCAAGCGCGACATTTACCTAAAATTGGACTAGTGCAAATCGTCAACGAGCTGGCTTCACGAGCACTATGTGATCCTATGCTTCCGGGGGGGGATGATAGTCGAAAAATAATTAAGGCAGCGTGCAGACGTTTTGCACAAGCAGCAGTGGCAATCCGAACTCAATCAAAAAAGCTTGGTTTGCTTATTATAATAGATGCTTCGGACAATGCTCAATTAGAGGCCGAATTTCGTCACGAGGAATCTTTTCCCAAACGTCTATTGTCGGCAATAGATGAAGATCCTATCGACGGTGTGAAAATTTTATACACAGCACGCACCCACCGTAAAAATTCCGTGATTGGACGAGCGCAAGTAAATGAAGTGGAGCTCGGCCCCTTTAATGATTTGGAGGCTAGAGAGTTTCTAGCCGCTCGTAAGCCAAATGCCACCAGCGTGGAAATATCTACCGCTCTAGCGCGGTCTGGGCGGAACGCACGGGTTCTCGACTATCTCGTACAAACGTGGGGTAAGAATGTTGTCGCTGATGTTACGGCAGATCCAATTTCCGTCCCCGAAATCATTGCACAGCGCTGCGCTAAGATTGTTTCTGACCTCTATATAGCCGGTTGGTGTGCTACAGATATAACTGAATTTTTCGTCGCACTATCACTTCTTCCTCCACCAATTCCACTCGAAGAGCTGGCGGATGCGCTCGGATGGTCTGTGACTCAAGTAAATACTGCTGCTTCTGATCTGGCTCCGATGCTAGAGATTACATCGCACGGCGCAATTTTTAGGGATGAGCCAACGGAGACATTCGTAAGGGAGAGTTACTCAGAACAAACGAAAGCTCAAACAGTTATTGCAGATCGGCTCCTTTCTTCACAATCCACATCGAGCTACGCGGCTGAAGCACTGCCACACTTTCTAGTCGTTATAAATGATAGCGACAGAGCATTTGCCCTTGCTGAATCGAACAGCTTTCCAACAGCGGTGCAGTCTGAATTCGGACGCCGAAGACTTTCACTCGAGAGACTGCGTGCAGCTTTCAGACTGGCGGTCGCACAAGATGACCTGGATCGAGTGCTCGGCTTAAGCATGAGGCTTGGACAAGTTGAAACTGCCAACATGAGGGGTGATGGTTTTATTCTTAAATCGCCAGCACTTGCGATAGTCCTTGGCGACTCCGACTCCTACCGCCGACTTTTTGCAAATCGCTCAGGCTGGCGTGGAGCGAGAAGTGCTCGATTAACGATTGCGCACCGATTTGCGAGTAACCCCGATGAGGCGCAGATACAATGTGAAAGTACAGTCCGCTGGATAAATTGGTATATGCAGCAGCGAAGAGATGAGACAAATCGAGACCTAGAAGCACCAAGTTTGGATGATTATGTAGCCGTATTATTTCAGCATAGCGTCGAAGGGGCGTTTGCTAGAATTGATCGTAATTTGTCTAGTTGGTCCTCTCATTTATCGCTGGATGTAAGTGAAAGACTTCTGCAGTTGTTGGAGTTATTCGATCAAGTAAATGGCACGAAAATATTTGCTTCTTTTTCTTCGTTTGCAGCTTCAGATGTTAGTAAGTCTCGAGAACTCAAATTGTCATTTCTATCGAGGCCTTACTTGTTAAGTAGGTCGCAACTAAAGGAGTTGATAAAAAAAGTTTCTGTGCTCGAAACTCCTAAAGTCGACAGGGTTGAGCGTTTTTCTAACAGAGACGAATCCAGTTATTTTGAAACTAATGCCGCCTTAATCGCATTGCTCTACAGCTCCCGGAAGTTTGCAAAAGCTATCATAAGTAGCGCTTCTATGTCTCGCCCGTTAAGTTACGATTACGGTGAGCGTTTTGGTCACTCCAACATCTGGCCCTCTATTTTTCGAGCATGTATTCGCGTATGGTCCTCAGGGAAGCGGATGGCATTCCATGATCTGCTTCCGCAAAACGTCAAGATAACTAAGCATGCTAAGGCTGCGACCAATCGAACTGATTTGCGGGGTTTTTTGAAGGGGCTTCGAGAACCAGTACCCAACGTTGTTAGTGACAGGCGTGATCGCAAGAATAAAGCAAAATTTAGTGATCGTGAGTGTGAGGACATTAGCCAAGGTATATTCCTTGCACATGAGTTGATTGCTCCGATCGAAAACGCGATCTTCGAGCACAAAAGCCTATCAGGTAATGTCTTCACCGATTTCCTGAGTGTATGGAGTAAAAATACTAGGTCAGGCATTAACTTTCGATCTGAAACAGCCGCCGACGCACTTGTTCGCGCGGTTGGATTTGGCTGCGTAAGTATATTGTTGCAACATTCCTCCGCCCCATCGGTTGAAGACGTTAAGACACTGCTCGGCCTAGTCTCCACAACAGGATTTACGATTCAGCAGAAAATGAGTTTGCTGCGTCAGATCACTCAATGGGCACACCTCCATAATCTCGCAGGTGCTTTTGCTCAGCATATTGCAGCACAGTTGCGCCAGGATGATGATATAGGGCGGCGTGGAGAAACATATGTCGATCTCGCTGCTTCAATATTGTCGATGAGCATTGACGAAGCGCGTGGTTATTATCGCCAGGGTCTGTCTGAATTAGATCAAATAGGAGGGGAGAGTTATGAACAAATATACTCACTACTTAACTTTGCGAGTGAGCAACAAGGTGGTTTTTTAAAGCCCGAACTAGCCCAGCGGCTTATGAACTTGTGCCAGAATATTATAAACAATGAACCTAAAAAATTCGGTTGGAAATTGTTTGCACGAGCTGCTGCAAAGACTATTGGGTTTCCTGCTCTAGCTAAGTTAGTACGTTGGCACGACCAAGATGTTGCCGATTTTTCCTATGGATTACCACAGCTCGCTTGTTATTTTGCAATGCACGGGCATCTAGATCCGCGAAGAGCCGCTTTTATTCTCGCTATTTGTGAGGATCATGGCTGGTGGGATTGGCGGGCTGGAGAAGGTATCGCTGACCTCCTAGAAAAAGCTGAAATATCAGATCATAGGAAAATTTTCCATACGATTATCTGTAAGTTGCGTGAGGATAATCCTTTTGGTGGGTGGGCTTCGCTTTGGGAGAGTTTGCTTGAAACTGGTAAGAAATACCCAAATGCAATCACAAGCGAAGAGCTCAACGAGATTGACCAACTTTGGAAGGACGCGAAGCTAAAGCAGGATGAATTCAATAGCCGCAATAGATCTTCACCAAACGTTGTACACGCTCAAATTGACACTCCTAGTGAAAACTATATTGAGAATTTCATCACAGCTCTCATTGCAGAATGCGATTCTTCCTCCTCTACTGCAATTGACAAAGCTCTCAAGGCTATTTCGGCTGATGGAGGACTTTCCTATGATGTTCGTCAGCGCTTTATATTTAAATTGCGTCTAGCATGCCCTTATTCTAAGCGTTTGGGTTTTTTGTTTGCAGTTTGTGATGCTGCTGAGCTTCGATTTGATCAGACGATAGATATATTAAACGAGAGTTTGTCATTTTGGAGTGGTTCATCTTCGCATCTTGCCTTGGAAGCCAAGGGACTTGTCGAAAGACTTTTTACGGCCAGGAGTACTGAGCTTTTCGAAGATCAATTTCCTAATATTTCCCGCGATATACACAAACTCACCAGTCTGTGCGGAGACAAACGATTTGTAATTCAGCTCGTTCTTCGTAAGATTACAGCAGATGGAGTTGATCTCGATGGAGACCATTGGTTGCAGCTGGCCACCTCGCTATGCGAGGTTACTATCGGAAAATCCGCTTTAGATGCGCTGGAACATTTATTGTCTGGTCCTACAGCTCGCATGGCTGACGAAATTGGAGAGGGCGCATTTTGCCCTGATGAGGAAACTTTTGGTACCGAGGAAGAGGTTATTTCCGGTCTCATTTGGCACCTCTTAGGTAACGACGATGGCTACATTCGCTGGAAAGTTGCGCGACATTTAAACTCCCTTCATGAGCTTGGGCTGACTCATGATCTCAGTCTACTGCTTGATCGCTTCGATCATAGATCAGTAGCGGCAATGGCAACGGCTGAGAAAAATCTATCGTTCCAAAATTCTCAGCAATGGTTGCTAATGGGATTGGCGCGTACAACCTCGCGCCATGGGCAGTCATTACAGTTGTTAAAGCCAAAGCTGAAAGCTTTAGCAAAGCGATCTGATATGCACGTTATACATAAGCTTCATATTGCCAGATGCTTAGCTCATATAATTGGTCCAAGTAAGCAAGACTCATTTGTAGGTAAGTTGTTTAATGATATAAATGACCTTAAGCACGGTGTAGTTGTTTCTGATAGCTATCCCGTCGCAGCAAAGCCAGCATCAGACTTTAGCTTTGATTATGAATTTAAAAAGCATGAGATCAGATCACTTGCAGAACTGTTCGGTGTGGCGGAGGCAGTTGTTGAGGATGCTCTTTCTTCCGAAATAAAACGTCTGTGGCCGGAAGCTACTTCTATGGATTATTTTCCCGGCCCTGAGCGATACGATTTGGCCCAAAATGATAGATTCCAGTTCTTTAGAGAACATATTCAAAAGCATGCGCTCTTAACTGTCGCCACTAATTTTTCTAATTTTTTGCCGGTGGTGGTCCGTAGTTATGAGGTTGAAGAAGAGTCTCCTTGGCTAAGGTGGCGCAGATCCTACGATGTAACATTCGACGATGGCTCGTGGTTGTCTGATCACAAGGATCCACTCCCGCAGCAAGCCAAAGAAGATTTATTAGGTAATCAAATCAGTGGACAAGACGCGTTATTAGATCAAGAGACGTTGTTGCAGAAATTAGGTCTGGTATCTGGTTCTAGCGCAGAAATGTTTCCAGTGTACGGTCGTTGGTCATCGCCTGATGGAGTATCTGTAACGATCTCAACTGCGCTAGTCGAGCAAAAGGGTGCATCGCCCAAATGCGTTGCTTTCTCGAAAAGAGCCAGTCATGACATTTGGCTGCCACAGTTTTGGGATGACGGATACTATGACGGT
>NZ_WKDB01000012.1:0-105155 GCF_021606215.1 Pseudomonas sp. PA-5-4B
ACAATGACATGAATGAATTCTAGATGTTTATCCTGGTATCCAAGCTGTACATGACCATTGTGCTTCCATTGACCAGCGTATATTATTAACTACTGCATCTCGACTTATTTTTTTTTTTACAATCAGAACTCGGCAACCGGGATTATTCTCGTCTTCTCGTGGACTGGGATTTGAGTATACTAAACAGTGCTGGCCCCGCCTCAAGCCTGATGTCTTTTTGAGCTGACGTTTTGCTTTTTACCGCCCTGCACAAGCCAAAGCATCGGTATCATTAGCAGCCTATCTTTACCTGCTGCGACGGTGGACCTCCCCCATGCCAGATACCCAGCGCCCCATGGCGGTCACGCTGCAAGTCGTTTCCATCGTGCTGTTTACCTTTATCGGCTACCTCAACATCGGTATTCCCCTGGCCGTATTGCCGGGCTATGTGCACAGCCAACTGGGCTACGGCGCAGTTATCGCGGGCTTGGTAATCAGCGTGCAATACCTGGCCACCCTGCTGAGCCGTCCGTATGCCGGCAAAATCATCGATAACCTGGGCAGCAAGCGCGCGGTGCTGATCGGCTTGGTCGGTTGCGGCCTGAGCGGCGTGTTCATGTTGCTGGCGGCGTGGTTTTCCAGCCTGCCAGGCATCAGCCTGATCAGCCTGCTGATTGGCCGACTGGTGCTGGGCAGCGCGGAAAGCCTGGTGGGCTCTGGCGCCATCGGCTGGGGCATCGGCCGGGTCGGCGCCGCCAACACGGCCAAGGTCATCTCGTGGAATGGCATCGCCAGCTACGGCGCGCTGGCCATCGGTGCGCCGCTGGGTGTGCTGCTGGTCAGCCACTTGGGGCTGTGGAGCATGGGCGTCAGCATCATCCTGCTGGCGGTGCTCGGCGTGCTGTTGGCCTGGAACAAGGAAGCCGCGCCAATTGTGGCCGGCGTGCGCCTGCCCTTCATGAATGTGCTCGGCCGCGTACTGCCACACGGCTGTGCCCTGGCGTTGGGTTCGATTGGTTTTGGCACCATCGCCACCTTTATCACCCTGTATTACACCACCCAGCATTGGGACAACGCGGTGTGGGCATTGAGCCTGTTCGGCGCCAGTTTTATCGGCGCGCGCCTGTTGTTCGGCAATTTGATCAACCGGATCGGCGGCTTTCGTGTGGCGATTGCCTGCCTGTCGGTAGAAGCCCTTGGCCTGTTGTTGCTGTGGCTGGCACCCGACGCGCAATGGGCGCTGGCCGGTGCGGCGTTGAGCGGGTTTGGCTTTTCGCTGGTGTTTCCAGCACTGGGCGTAGAAGCCGTCAACCTGGTGCCGGCCTCCAGCCGTGGGGCGGCGGTGGGGGCTTATTCGCTGTTTATCGACTTGTCATTGGGTATCACCGGCCCACTGGCCGGGGCAGTGGCGGCAGGCTTCGGCTTTGCGTCGATATTCCTGTTTGCCGCCCTCGCGTCGGTCGGTGGTCTGCTGCTGAGTGTTTACCTGTACCGGCAAGCCCCCAAGGCCCGCGAGGCGAGAGGCGCCTAGAAGTCGACCTTGCCGCGCCCGGCCTTGATGCTGCCGCGCTTGGTCTTGGATTCCAGGCGACGCTTTTTCGAACCCAGGGTGGGTTTGGTCGGGCGGCGCTTTTTTTCGACCTTGGTGGCGCTGAGGATCAACTCCACCAGGCGCTCCAGCGCATCGGCACGGTTCTGTTCCTGAGTGCGGTATTGCTGAGCCTTGAGCACCAACACACCTTCACTGGTGATACGACTGTCACGCAGCGCCAGCAAACGCTCCTTATAGAACGCCGGCAACGATGAAGCCGGGATATCAAACCGCAGGTGCACCGCGCTCGACACCTTGTTGACGTTCTGCCCACCGGCGCCCTGGGCGCGAATGGCGGTCAACTCGATCTCGGCATCGGGCAAGTGCACGTTGTTGGAAATTACCAGCATCAATCAAAAACCTTAGGCAACGAGCCACAACAACATAAACAACAAGGACGCAGGAATATGAAAAGGCTATTCATCACTGTGCTCGGCACTTTATCACTCATTCAAACGCCACTGTCCGTCGCGGACACTGCCAACGGCAAAAACCTGTATTCACAGCGATGCGCCATGTGCCACGGCCCGGACCTCAAGGCCTCCGGGCCATTGGCCAGGAAAAGCAGCCCGCCCACGCCCGACCTCACAACGCCTGCTTTCAAAAAACGGCTGGCGGATTATCCGGGCGTTATTGTGTCTTCGGTGATCCTTCGCCCCAATGGCAACCTGATCCCAAAAACCCTGCAAGACAATGGTGTGAAGGTTGCGCCGCATGCCTGGAGCGTCAAGGATTTTCGCGACTTGAACGCCTACATGAGTGGCGTTATTGCAAACAGCCGATGAATCGCATCGCAAAAAAATACCCCTCAATAGAGGGGTATTAA
The DNA here is from genome assembly GCF_021606215.1 of Pseudomonas sp. PA-5-4B. Taxonomy (NCBI): domain Bacteria; kingdom Pseudomonadati; phylum Pseudomonadota; class Gammaproteobacteria; order Pseudomonadales; family Pseudomonadaceae; genus Pseudomonas; species Pseudomonas sp. PA-5-4B. The sequence continues at coordinate 2,397 of NZ_WKDB01000012.1, forward strand.
TCGCCGATGGAGCGTCGCTTACTTCAGCGCTGCATTTGCCGTGGTCAATGCGGCTTCAGCACTGCGCTTGTTCTTGATCCAGTAACACACCGCCATGAACGCTACCCACACCGGGATTGCGTATACCGACACCTGAATCCCCGGAATCATCAGCATGATCACCAGGATAAACACCACGAACGCCAGGCAGATGTAATTGCCATACGGATACCACAGCGCCTTGAACAGCGGCACCTGGCCGGTGCGGTTCATGTGTTGGCGGAACTTGAAGTGCGAAAAGCTGATCATCGCCCAGTTGATTACCAGGGTGGCAACCACCAGCGACATCAACAACTCCAGCGCGTGTTGCGGGATGAAGTAGTTCATCAACACCGCCACCAGAGTGACCGCTGCCGAGGCGAGGATCGAGCGCACCGGCACGCCGCGCTTGTCGATTTTGGCCAATGCCTTGGGCGCATCACCCTGCTCAGCCATGCCCAGCAGCATGCGGCTGTTGCAGTAGGTGCCACTGTTGTACACCGACAATGCCGCCGTCAGCACCACGAAGTTGAGGATGTGCGCGGCGGTGTTGCTGCCCAGCATCGAGAACACCTGCACGAATGGGCTGCCGCTGTAGGCATCGCCGGACGCGTTAAGGGTCGCCAGCAGGCTGTCCCACGGCGTCAGCGACAACAGCACCACCAGGGCGCCGATGTAGAAAATCAGGATGCGGTAGATCACCTGATTGATCGCCTTGGGGATCACCGTACGTGGCTGATCGGCCTCGGCGGCGGTAAAACCGAGCATTTCCAGACCACCGAACGAGAACATGATGATCGCCATGGCCATCACCAAACCGCCGACGCCATGGGGGAAGAACCCACCGTGGTCCCACAGGTTGCTCACCGACGCTTGCGGACCGCCGCTGCCGCTGACCAGCAAATAGCTGCCCAGGGCAATCATGCCGACGATAGCCACGACTTTGATGATGGCGAACCAGAATTCGGCCTCACCGAAGACTTTGACGTTGGCCAGGTTGATCAGGTTGATCAATACGAAGAACGCCGCCGCCGAGACCCAGGTCGGGATCTCTGGCCACCAGTAGTGCACATACTTGCCGACCGCAGTCAGCTCCGACATGCCTACCAGGATGTACAAAATCCAGCAGTTCCAGCCCGACAGGAAGCCGGCGAAACCGCCCCAGTACTTATGGGCAAAGTGGCTGAAGGAACCGGCGACCGGCTCTTCGACGATCATTTCGCCGAGCTGGCGCATGATCATGAAGGCGATGAAGCCGCAGATGGCATAACCCAGGATCATCGAAGGGCCGGCGGATTTGAGCACGCCGGCCGAGCCCAGGAACAGGCCGGTGCCGATGGCGCCACCGAGGGCGATCAACTGGATATGCCGATTTTTCAGGCCGCGTTTCAGCTCGCCTGAAGAAGATTGGGGTCCACTCATGAAAAGGGTCTCACGCAAGGTTTGAGAATGTCGAATGCAGGTTGCTGCCTTGAATTACCGACTCAAGCAGCGCCGCTCAAACCCCAGCGCAGGCACCAGGAGTACAGCGTCTTTCTAACGGTCATGCGTCACCTGTTTGTTTTTATCTGTGACGAAATCGAACCCGTCCGACTCGTGGCCGCACGGAGTGATCAGGGTGGGTAAACCCTGAGGTCTTGGCCTTTTGCGTGGATACGCAAGGGGGTCACAGTAAAACGCGGCGCATTGTACACCGCTCGACAGCTTCAGCACGCCCCAACAGAGTGCACACACCAAACTGTAAGCTAATCCTTACAGCTGGACGGCACTCAGTAACACCCGGACAAACTCGTAAATTAAACGTTACACCCCGGAAAATCAGCGTTACAGGCAGACTTTTTCGTCAGCTAACGGAAAACTGTCAGTGGGAAGTTTTTGAAAAATCGGTTCAGCCAATTTGCTGTTTTTTCTGGATAAAAAAACACACTGAAAAAACAGAAGAAAAAATTCAAATGAGACCGTGTCAATAAATATTTTGCATTTCCAAACACTCTCTCCTAGGTTCTTTCACTTGCCAGCGAAGCCCGTTGGCAAGCCGTTCTCAAACAACGTCCTCTAGGAGAAATACCATGCAAGCACTGGAAAACGACCTGGAAACCGAACTGCAACTCGACGATTGGTTTGAAGCGCCGACCCATGAGGCCGCCGTTGAAATGATGCAAGCCGATGCCGTCGTGCCCTTTGGCACTGCGATGTGGCCTTTCTAACACCCGGCAGGCATCCGGCAGGTGCTGTGCACGGCACCTGCCCCCTTACCCAAGGCACAGAAGGACACCCGTCATGGACAAGGCCCGCGCCGTCGAACACTTCCTCTACTACCTCGCACACCACCCGGCACTCAACGGCCTGAGCCGCCCGACGGTGTTGCTGGGCCATACCGAGCGCTACGACGCCATCGCCGAAGCAATCACCCACAGCAGCGCCGCACGCTTCAACTTCCAATGCCAGCGCCTGGACCTCACGCCCAGCGACACCCTGGCCCACGCCATCGAAGCCTGCGACCTGTACCTGTTTCTGTATGACTCTTCGACCCTGCCCAACCCACGTGCCGAAGGCCCGGATTTTATTCGCGCCCTGCAAGGCGTGATGGCCGAACACTGGAAGAAATCCCTGCTGTTCAAGGATTATGGCGACTATTTCTACGACACCTTCAGCGTCGAGCCGCAGCGCATCGCCGACCTCAACGCTACGCTGATCCGGCGCATGTCCCAGGCCAACGTGCTGAGCTTTACCGACAAACACGGCTCCCGCCTTGAGGCGCCGCTGAGCAGCATCAAGAAGTGGACCAATATCAACGGGGTCGGCAACCACGACCTGGCACCAGGCGAAATCGCCACCCACAGCGAAGCCATCAATGGCCAGGTGCGGTTTGTTGGCACCTTCCTCAGCACCATCCCGTTTGCGCGTAAGTACGGCGTGCTGCAATCACCGCTGGAGCTGTGGATCGAGAACTCGACGGTTTGCAGCGTGGCCAGCGAGGTGCCAGGGCTGGCGGACGACTTCAATAAATACCTGAATGCCAACCCGTCCAACCGCCGTGTGGAGGAATTGGGGATTGGCACCAACGAGGGCGTGAAAGACTTGTATGCACGCAATGCCGGCTTCGAGGAGCGCCATTGCGGGTTACACCTGGGCTTGGGCGGCGGGCAAAAAGGCAGCCATCACTTGGATTTGATCTTTGCCAGCGGGGTGTTGGCGCTGGATGACAAGCCGGTGTTTGATGGCAGATTTGCGTTCTAAACACACCTCGTTGAAACAAAGCGGATCCCTGTGGGAGCTGGCTTGCCTGCGATAGCATCACTGCGGTTTGCCTGGTAAACCGAGGTGCCCGCATCGCAGGCAAGCCAGCTCCCACACTTGATTGGGTTACCAACTTTCAGAGCAAAAAAAAACGCCAACCCTAAGGTTGGCGTTTTTTTATACAGCGGTTAAATCACTGCGGCTTCTTGCGACCAAAACCCGGACGCTGACCGGAACCGGCCGGCGCGCCACGGCGCTTGCCCGACGGCTCGTCGGCGACCAGTTTCGGACCAGGGCGCTTGTTCGCCGCGGGCTTGGCTGGGCGCTTGGTGCTGGCGTTGTCCGCTGGGCGGTCCGCTTCACCACGGTTGCTACGGCCGCCGCTTGGCGCTTCACCACGGGCAGGACGCGGGGTGCGTGGCGCACGCTCGCCTTCCTGACGCGATGGCGCGGTTGGGCGACGCTCGCCTTCGATGTGCGGCTCACGGGAGATACGCCCACCGGTCGCCGGTGCATTCAGCGCAGGGCGCAAGGTGCGTGCAACACGCTCGGTACGCGCAACAGGGCGCGAAGATTTACGCTGCATACGCTCAAGCTTGTCTTTGCTCTTGGCGTTCATCTGCGGCATGGCCACCGGCGTCAGGCCGACTTCGGCACTGAGGATGTCGACTTCGTACTGGCTCATTTCGCGCCAGCGGCCCATCGGCAGGTCGGAGTTGAGGAACACCGGGCCGAAACGCACGCGCTTCAGGCGGCTGACCACCAGGCCCTGGGATTCCCACAGGCGACGTACTTCACGGTTACGGCCTTCCATCACCACGCAGTGGTACCAGTGGTTGAAACCTTCGCCACCGGGCGCCTGCTTGATGTCGGTGAACTTGGCCGGGCCGTCTTCCAGCACCACGCCAGCCTTGAGGCGTTCGATCATCTCGTCATCGACTTCGCCGCGTACACGTACAGCGTACTCACGGTCCATCTCGTAGGACGGGTGCATCAAGCGGTTGGCCAGCTCACCGTCGGTGGTGAACATCAGCAAGCCAGTGGTGTTGATGTCCAGGCGGCCGATGTTGATCCAGCGGCCTTCTTTGGGCTTGGGCATCTTGTCGAACACGGTCGGACGGCCTTCCGGGTCGTCACGGGTGCAGATCTCGCCGTCGGGCTTGTTGTACATGATCACGCGGCGCACCGATTCGGCGGCCTCTTCACGCTTGATGACTTTGCCATCAATGGTGATTGCATCGTGCAGGTCGACGCGCTGGCCGAGGGTAGCCTCGACGCCATTGACCTTGATGCGCTTCTGGGTGATCCAGGCTTCGACGTCGCGGCGTGAGCCCACGCCGATACGCGCCAGCACCTTTTGCAGTTTTTCGCCTGCTGGGCCGATTTCCTGGCTGTCGTTCTGGTCTTGGTCGTTCATCTTAAGCACCTCCCGGTGGGTCGATTCAGGCGTGGCCTGAAGAGTATTGAAAGCGGGGCTTTGGCCGAATAGATCGGCAAAGGGTCGCGAATCATACGCGCATGGCGCGGGTTTCGCATCACAGACTAGTCGATAAGGCCCAAGTCATTTGCTTTTCCGCCGACCGGTGGCGCCCAGGGCCAGCAGGCGCAGCTCGGCTTCGGCCAGAACGGTGCGTTTGTCGGTTTTGTCGAGCTTCTTCCAGGCGCGGATTTCGCGCTTGCTGCGGCCACAGCCGACGCAGATGTCATCGGCGAATTTGCAGATGCTGATGCAAGGGTCTTTGGTGGAACTCATTTGAATCCTCCCAGCAAGCTGGCTTTTCTGTGGGAGCTGGCTTGCCTGCGATGGCATCACCTCGGTACAACCGACAGACCGGGGCGCCCGCATCGCAGGCAAGCCAGCTCCCACAGGGTTTCCATGTGTCTGGCAGACCGGGTCAGTCCTCAAACTGGCGCCGTTCGGCCTCGATGGCCTCAGCCAGCGCCCGGGCTTCGTCTTCTTCATCGCTCAAAGGCGGCTGTTCAAGGGCGGCAACAGCGGCCAGGAGCTTTTCACGGGCTTCGGCCACGCCGAGGATGTCTTCTCCGGGTTCAGGCTCAGGTTCCGGTTCGACTTGCGGCTCAACCTCAACGTTCACCTGGGTTTCAGGCTCAGCCGCGCCATCACGCAGCAAGTCATCAAAGTCAGTCTTGATGCCCTGCTCCATATCATCCAGTTCAAGCAGCAAGGTATGGAAACTGGTTTCGTCCTTTGGCTCTTCCGGCTCGGCGGTGGCGTCGGCCAGCTCCTGCAGGCTGGCCGGCACCGGCGCGTCGTCGAAGTCGAGCACCGGCTCGGCTTCCATCTCGCGCAGTTCGGCAAGCGGCGGCAGGTCGTCGAGGTTTTTCAGGTTGAAGTGGTCGAGAAACACCTTGGTGGTGGCAAACATCGCCGGTTTGCCGGGCACGTCGCGGTAGCCGACGATGCGGATCCACTCGCGCTCCAGCAGTGTCTTGACGATATGGCTGTTGACCGCCACACCCCGCACATCCTCAATCTCGCCCCGCGTGATGGGCTGGCGGTAGGCAATCAGTGCCATGGTCTCCAGCATCGCGCGGGAATAACGCTGCGGGCGCTCTTCCCACAAGCGGCCGACCCACGGGGAAAATTTCTCACGGATCTGCAAGCGATAACCTGACGCCACTTCGCGCAGTTCAAAGGCGCGGCCGTCGCAGGACTTGCGCAGAATCTCCAGCGCCTTCTTGAACACCGGTGGTTCAGGGCGCTCGGCCTCTTCAAACAACTCGAACAAGCGTTCCAGGGATTGCGGTTTACCCGAGGCCAGGAGAAAGGCTTCCAGCAAGGGCGCCAGTTCGCGGGGTTCAGTCAGATTCATCGATTCAGCTCTTTATTCGGCTCGCGCCCGCACGTGGATAGCCGCAAAAGGCTCATTCTGGACCAGCTCGACCAAGGATTCCTTGACCAGTTCGAGGATGGCCATAAAGGTCACCACCACCCCCAGGCGCCCTTCCTCTTTGGTAAACAGCTCGACAAACGGCACAAAGCCGCCGCCCTTGAGGCGCTCCAGCACATCGCTCATGCGCTCGCGGGTCGACAGCGCTTCGCGGCTGACCTGGTGGCTTTCAAACATGTCACCCCGGCGCAGCACCTCGGCCATGGACATCAGCAATTCTTCCAGGCTCACATCCGGCAACAGCTTGCGCGCCCGGGCTTCCGGGGCATCGAGCTTGGGCACCACCACATCACGGCCCACGCGGCTCAAGCCGTCGATGCCTTCGGCGGCGGCCTTGAAGCGTTCATATTCTTGCAGACGGCGGATCAGCTCGGCCCGCGGGTCGTCTTCTTCGGCCTCAATGGTCTCGGAACGCGGCAACAGCATGCGCGACTTGATCTCGGCGAGCATGGCGGCCATCACCAGGTACTCGGCGGCCAATTCCAGGCGTACCGACTGCATCAACTCGACATACCCCATGTACTGGCGAGTGATTTCTGCCACCGGGATGTCGAGGATATTGATGTTCTGCTTGCGAATCAGGTACAGCAGCAAATCCAGCGGGCCTTCGAAGGCCTCAAGAAAGACCTCCAGCGCATCCGGCGGAATATACAGGTCCAGCGGCATTTCCATGACCGCCTGGCCATACACCATGGCAAATGGCAGTTCCTGCTGGGCGCCCGCCTGGGGATCAGCGGTTTCCACGGCCGACATTCAGGCCTCGACCATAAACGGCGTCGGGTCGCCGCAGCCCACGCGCACCACTTCCGGCTCGCCATCGGCCAGGTTGATCACAGTGGACGCCTTGTTGCCGCCGTAACCGCCGTCAATGATCAGATCGACGTGTTTTTCCAGCAGGCGGCGCATCTCGTAAGGGTCGTACAGCGGCTCTTCTTCACCGGGCAAAATCAGCGACACGCTCATCAACGGCTCACCCAGTTCTGCCAGCAACGCCAGGGCAATCGGGTGCTCGGGCACACGCAGGCCGATGGTGCGCTTTTTGGGGTGCAGCAACAGGCGCGGCACTTCGCGGGTGGCATTCAGAATAAAGGTGTACGGCCCCGGCGTGTGCGCCTTGAGCAGGCGGAAGGTGCCGGTGTCGACTTTGGCGAACAGCCCCAGTTGCGACAAGTCGCTGCAGATCAGCGCAAAGTTGTGGTTTTTGTCCAGGTCACGCAGGCGTCTGACCCGTTCAACTGCGCTCTTGTCGCCGATCTGGCAACCAATGGCGTAGGACGAATCCGTTGGGTAGATCACCACGCCACCGGCGCGAATGATCTCCACGGCCTGTTTAATCAGGCGCGCTTGAGGGTTTTCCGGATGAATCTGGAAGAATTGACTCACTTGTTCTACCTGTTCAGACGGTGGCAATAATGGGGTCATGCTTGAATCGCCCCCACAACAGCGGCAAGTCTTCCGGGACCTGGCGGTACTCGCCAATCTCGGACCAGCCGCCTGGGCCATGAAAATCACTGCCGGCGCTGACCAGCAGACCAAATTCGCGAGCAAGAATCGCCAGGCTGCCCACCTGCTCAGCGGGTTGATGCCCGTTGACCACTTCGATTGCGTGGCCGCCCGCTCCAATATAGTCGGCAATCAGCTTGCGGCGCTTGCTGCGGGTGAAATCGTAATGCCAGGGATGCGCCAGGCTCACCCAGGCTCCGGAGGCACGCAATGTGCCGACTGTATCTTCCAGCGTCGGCCAGTGTTGCTTCACATCACCCAACTTGCCGGCGCCCAGCCATTTGCGAAACGCTTCGGCGCGGTCCTTAACAAAACCTTCACGCACCATCCAGTCGGCAAAGTGCGGCCGGGCCGGTGCGTTGCTGCTGTCGCCCAGTTCCTGCTGGATGGCGCGGGCGCCATCAAGGGCATTGGGCATGCCTTTAAGGCTGAGCTTGCGGCTTATTTCTTCGGACCTCAGCCAACGGCCATCGTGCAATTGGGCGATGGCCGCCACCAAAGGCGCGGCGTTTTGATCGAAGCCGTAGCCGAGCACATGAATGGTGGCGCCGCCCCAGGTACAGGACAATTCCACGCCGTTGACCAGTTGCATGCCCAAGGCATGCGCCGCCGTGCGGGCCTCGTCGAGGCCTTCGAGGGTGTCGTGGTCGGTCAACGACAAGACTCGCACGCCTTTTTCAAACGCACGCGCAACCAGTACCGCGGGCGCCAGGGCGCCATCGGAGGCCGTGCTGTGGCAGTGCAAATCAACATTCACGGGAGTGTGTAACCTCAAGTCAGCTGGCGCTTTCGCTACCAAGGATGTTTGTTATTATGCCGCCACATCCAGCTTCTGGCTCTTACTGTGAAACAATTCATCGACTTCATCCCGCTGTTGCTGTTTTTCATCGTTACCAAACTCGACCCCAGGGTCATCGATATCGCCGGTCATCCGCTCTCGTTCGGGGGCATCTACAGCGCCACTGCCGTGCTGATCGTCAGTTCTATCGTAGTCTACGGCGCCATTTTCATTTCCCAGCGCAAACTGGAAAAAAGCCAATGGCTCACCCTGGTTGCCTGCCTGGTGTTCGGCGGCCTGACCCTGGCCTTTCACAGCGAAACCTTCCTTAAATGGAAAGCCCCGGTAGTGAACTGGCTGTTCGCGCTGGTGTTTATCGGCAGCCACTTCATTGGTGACCGCTTGTTGATCAAGCGCATCATGGGCCACGCGCTGACCCTGCCGGAGCCGGTATGGACGCGTTTGAACGTGGCCTGGATCGTGTTTTTCCTGTTCTGCGGCGCCGCCAACCTGTTCGTGGCCTTTACCTTCCAGGATTACTGGGTCGACTTCAAAGTCTTCGGTAGCCTGGGCATGACCGTATTGTTCCTGATCGGCCAAGGTATCTACCTGTCGCGCCATCTGCATGACACCGCCCCTACCACGCCGAAAACCGAGGACTGACATGCTCTACGCCATCATTGCCACCGACGTTGCCGATTCGCTGGAAAAACGCCTGAGCGTGCGTCCGGCGCACGTTGAGCGCCTGAAAACCCTGCAAGCCGAAGGTCGCCTGGTGATCGCAGGCCCGCACCCGGCCGTCGACAGCAATGACCCAGGCGCCGCCGGCTTCACCGGCAGCCTGATCATTGCCGAGTTCGCCTCCCTTGCCGACGCAAAGGCCTGGGCCAACGCCGACCCGTACATCGCCGCAGGCGTCTACGCTGATGTAGTGATCAAGCCGTTCAAGCAAGTCCTGCCTTAAGCCCGGCTGCGCTGAACCTAATCGGTTCGGCGCGCTCCTAATTGCTCATTATTCTCGGTAACCTGCCGACAACGTTCTGAATATTCGTGTGGAATCAGGAGTTCCGATGCGCTTACGTCCGTTGTGTCTGTTGGCAGTGTTAATGATCGGGGCAAGCGCCCACGCTGAAGAAACCTCGAACACTGGCAGCTCCACGCCCTTGTCCCTGGCCGCCGGCAGCCAGATCACCGAGTTGCAGCAACGCTTGAAAGAAAGCGAACGGCTGCGTGAAGAACTGAGCAAACAACTGCAAAGTGCAGATACTGCTCGCGAAAGCGCCCAACTGAGTCGCTTGCGCCAGGAGAACCAACGCCTGGTCCAGCAACTCAAAGAGACACAAGGCGGCGCCTTGACCCGCTGGCTGACCGAGCAACAACAGTGGTTTGTCACGGGCGCGGCCGTCGCACTGATCGCCCTGCTGTGCGGGATCTTCGCCAGTGGTGGGCACCGTCGCCGTCGACAATGGCTAAATTGAGTGAGTCATGAGCGAGCTGTTACTGATAGATGATGACCAGGAGCTCTGTGAGCTGCTGACCAGTTGGCTGAGCCAGGAAGGTTTCCAGGTGCGCGCCTGCCACGACGGCGTGAGCGCGCGCAAAGCCCTGGCCGAAGCCGCACCCGCCGCCGTCGTGCTTGACGTGATGCTGCCGGATGGCAGCGGCCTGGAGTTGCTCAAGCAATTGCGCAATGACCACCCGGAATTGCCGGTGGTGATGCTCTCGGCCCGTGGCGAACCGCTGGACCGTATCCTCGGCCTGGAACTGGGTGCCGACGATTACCTGGCCAAGCCCTGTGACCCGCGCGAGCTGACTGCGCGCCTGCGCGCCGTGCTGCGCCGCAGCCACCCGGCCGCCGTGTCGACGCAGATGGAACTGGGCGATTTGTGCTTCAGCCCGGTGCGCGGTGTGGTCAGCATCGACGAGCAGGAATTCACCCTCACCGTGTCCGAAAGCCGCCTGCTCGAAGCCTTGCTGCGCCAGCCCGGCGAGCCGCTGGACAAGCAGGAACTGGCGCAGATCGCCCTGGGCCGCAAGCTCACTCTGTACGACCGCAGCCTGGACATGCACGTGAGCAACCTGCGCAAAAAGATCGGCCCACACCCGGATGGTCGGCCACGGATCGTGGCGCTGCGCAGCCGCGGCTACTACTACAGCCTTTAAAGATCGTTTAAAGATCGTTCCCACGCTCCGCGTGGTAATGCCGCCGGGGACGCTCTGCGTCCCGCTGTGTACGCCGGTGACGCAGAGCGTCACGGTATGCATTCCCACGCAGAGCGTGGGAACGATCAATTGCCCAGTGGGAGCTGGCTTGCCTGCGATAGCGCAGGGTCAGCTTGCATCTATGTAGCTGACCCGCCGCATTCGCAGGCAAGCCAGCTCCCACACTTGATCGCATCAATCCGACAGTTTTGTCAGTTCACATCAAAACCCTCTTTACCCAAGCTTTACCCTCCCCTGACCGCCGCTGACCTTGCGCTGCGTAACCTACTCACATCCGGACTCACCGGAATAGAGACAGGAGAAACACCATGCGCAAGACCCTTATCGCTCTGATGTTCGCCGCTGCCCTGCCGACCGTTGCCATGGCCGCAATGCCAGAAGGCCCAGGCCCGATGGGCGGCCCAGAAGGCCACATGATGGGTGGCCCGGGCCACGGCGGTGAACACGGTCCGCGTGGCAAAGGCGGCCCCTTCAGCCAGCTGGACCTGACCAAGGAACAGCGCCAGCAAATCGGCAAATTGATGGGTGACCAATGGCACGCCCGCAAAGACCTGGTCAAAAAGTACCTGGACAAGCTGCCGGCTGCTGACCAGAAAGCCATGCAGGATGAAATCGCCGCCGGCAAACAGAAAACCCAGGCTGACATCCGTGCTGTGCTCAAACCCGATCAACAGAAGAAATTCGACGAGATCGTCAAGAAGCAAGCCGAGCGCCGCGCCGAGTGGAAGGAATTCCAGGCCTGGAAAGCGCAACAGCCGCAAAAAGCGCAATAATGCTCTAGCGTTACCTCCCCAGCCCAGTGGCTCACGCCGCTGGGCTTTTCCTGCTTGAGGGTTTCCTGTGCGTTCATTGTTCTGGCGCATCCTGGCCAGTTTCTGGCTGGCCATCGCCTTGGTTGCCGGGCTGTCGATCCTGCTTGGGCACATGCTCAACCAGGACGCCTGGATTCTCAGCCGCCATCCCGGCCTCAACAACCTGGCGCAAGAGTGGACGCAACTCTACGAAGCCCAGGGTGAGGACGCCGCCCAGGATTTGCTGCAACAACGCAAACGCCAGTACCACATCGACGTGCAGGTACTCAACGAAAGCGGCGACCCGGTGGTACGCGGCACGTTCCCACGTCGCGCCGCCGCCTTCGAAGCCCGCCAGAATGACAACCAGGACAGCCACTTGCCCTGGCGCCGCCTGACCGCCGAGTACACCAGTGAAAAAACCGGGGACACGTACCTGCTGATCTACCGCATCCCCAACCCGGAACTGGACGCCTGGCACCGCAGCAGCCTGCTGTGGCCGTTTAGCGCGCTGGCGATTGCCCTGGTGGTACTGACGTTGTTCAGCCTGCTGGTGACCTTGTCCATCACCCGCCCACTCAGCCGCCTGCGCGGTGCGGTGCATGACCTGGGCCAGACCACCTATCAGCAAAACAGCCTGGCGCAACTGGCCAACCGCCGCGATGAGTTCGGCGTGCTCGCCACCGACTTCAACCGCATGGGCGCGCGCCTGCAAAGCCTGATCGGCAGCCAGCGCCAGTTGCTGCGCGATGTGTCCCACGAACTGCGCTCACCGCTGGCCCGACTGCGTATTGCCCTGGCCCTGGCCGAACGCGCCAGCCCGGAAGAACGCGAACGGCTGTGGCCGCGCCTGACCCGCGAGTGCGACCGCCTGGAAGCGCTGATCAGTGAAATCCTCGTACTGGCCCGTGTGGATGCTGACAACGCCAGCGCAGAGGACGTCGACCTCACCCCACTGCTCAGGACCTTGCAAAAGGATGCCCAACTCAGTGCGCCGGAACAGGTGGTGCAACTGAGCGCCGAGCCCGAGTTGCACCTCAAGGGTTGGCCGACCATGATCGAGCGCGCCGTGGACAACCTGCTGCGTAACGCCCAGCGCTTTAACCCCGTGGGCCAGCCGATCGAGCTAAGCGCCCGGCACCAGGGCGAGCGCATCCTGATCAGCGTGCGCGACCACGGCCCCGGCGTTGAAGCCGAACACCTGAGCCAGTTGGGCGAGCCGTTTTATCGCGCGCCCGGCCAGGCCGCACAAGGCCACGGGCTGGGCCTGGCGATTGCCCGTCGCGCCGCCGAACGCCATGGCGGCAGCCTGATCCTGGGCAATCACCCGGACGGCGGTTTTATCGCCAGCATCGACTTGCCGTTGGAGCCGGGAGTGGTCACAGCCGTGTGAGGATCTTCTATAGTGGCCCTTCTCTAACGGAGGGCCTTTGATGACTGACCTGCTGACATCCATCCAAGCCGCACTCGATCTACCGCAAACCCCGCTGACGTTTACCGAGGCCGGCGCCCTGCCCTCGACCTTTGCCGTGACCGAACTGGCCAGCGCCAGCCTCGGCGCTGCCGGCCAGGCGGTTGCTCAACTTATCCAGCAACAGACCGGGCGCCTGCCCAGCGTAAGCGTGGACCGGCGCCTCGCTTCCTTCTGGTTCTCCTCCTCGATTCGCCCGGTGGGCTGGCAAGTACCGCCGCTGTGGGACCCGGTAGCCGGCGACTACGCCAGCGCCGACGGCTGGATCCGTTTGCACACCAATGCGCCCCATCACCGTGCCGCTGCCGAGCGCGTACTGGGCAAGGTCAAGGACCGCGCCGAGATGGCCAGTAAAGTCGCGACCTGGAACGCCGCCGAACTGGAACAGGCGATCGTCGATGCCGGCGGTTGCGCGGCGCAGATGCGTACATGGCAGGCCTGGCAAACCCATCCGCAAGGGTTGGCGGTGAACGCTGAGGCATTGGTGCAGCGCCAGGCCTTCGACACCCCCTGCGACAAACCTTGGCTCGGCTCGGTGGCACGCCCACTGGCCGGCATCAAGGTGCTGGATTTGACCCGCGTGTTGGCCGGCCCCGTGGCCAGCCGTTTTCTCGCAGGTTTGGGCGCAGATGTACTGCGCATCGACTCGCCGACCTGGAACGAGCCCGGCGTAGTACCGGAAATGACCCTGGGCAAACGCTGCGCACGCCTGGACCTTAAAAGTGCTGAAGACCGCCAGGTGTTCGAAAGCTTGCTCAAGGACGCCGACATCCTGTTCCACGGCTACCGCGCCGACGCACTGGAGCAGTTGGGCTACACCGCCACTGAACTGCAAAACCTCGCCCCCGGCCTGATCGACGTGAGCCTCAACGCCTACGGCTGGAGCGGCCCGTGGCGTAACCGTCGCGGCTTCGACAGTTTGGTGCAGATGAGCAGCGGGATTGCCGACGCTGGCATGGCGTGGAAACAGGCAGATAAACCGGTGCCGCTGCCGTTGCAGGCGCTGGATCATGCGACCGGGTATTTGATGGCGGCCAGTGCGATTCAAGCGTTGAGTGAGCGGCTGAAAACCGGCCGTGGTGGTTCGGCGCGGTTGTCATTGGCGCGCACGGCGAAGTTGCTGGTGGAGGCCGGGCACGTGCCGGAGCAGCCGGCGTTGCGGGCCGAAGAACCGGGCGATCAGGGCTTGGTAGTGGAGCAAACGGCGTGGGGCCAGGCGCACCGTTTGCTGGCGCCGGTGACCATCAGTGGCACGCCGTTGCAGTGGGATTTGCCCGCCGGCGAATTGGGCTCACATCGGGCTCAGTGGTGACTTGAGATCGCTATCGCAGGCAAGCCAGCTCCCACATTGGATGTGTGAACACAGTCAAATGTGGGACCTGGCTCTCACACATTGAAAGTGTGGTCACAGTCAAATGTGGAAGCTGGCTCTCACACATTGAAAGTGTGGTCACAGTCAAATGTGGAAGCTGGCTCTCACACATTGAGAGTGTGGCCACAGTCAAATGTGGAAGCTGGCTCTCACACATTGAGAGTGTGGCCACAGTCAAATGTGGGAGCTGGCTTGCCTGCGATGAGGCCCTGACAGCCACCCTCAATCCCCCCGACTCAACGACGTCCACAAGTGCTGCGCCGCATACGCCCTTAAAGGCCGCCACGCCTCGGCACGCGCCAACAACTGCCGCGCCGACACCGGCCCGCCTTCCAGTGCCGCCAGCGCATTGATCAAGCCAATATCCCCCGACGCGAACGCATCCGGCTCACGCAACTGACGCATGGCGATGTACTGCGCGGTCCAGTCGCCGATTCCCGGCAAGGCCACCAGCCGCGCCACGCCGTCCTTGAGGTTGGCCTTGGGTGCAAATAACTGCGGATCTTCCAGCAACGCCTGAGCCACACCTGACAAAGTACGGCCCCGCGCCTTGGGCATGCCCAAGGTCGCGAGGTCCGCCGCCGCCAAGACTTCGGCAACAGGAAACACATGGGTAATACCGGCATAGGGCGTTTGCAGCGGCTGGCCATACTGCGCCACCAATTTACCCGCCAGGCGAATGGCCGCGACCACCGTGATCTGCTGGCCCAGCACCGCACGAATCGCCAGTTCCAAACCGTCCCACGTCCCCGGTACACGCAGGCCAGGGCGGGCAGCCACCAGTTGTGCCATCAACGGGTCGGCGGCCAGCTGCGCATTGATCAACCCAGGCCGGGCGTCCAGATCGAACATGGCCCGCAGGCGCCGCTCGATCTCGGGCAGCGCCGCCGCGTCGGGGAACTCAACACCCACTTCCAGCCAATCGCCCGCACCCGGTGCCACGCTGATGCAGCCGTGCTGCCCGTTCACGCTGATGCTGCGCCGATACACGCCGGCCTCAACGGTCTCCAGCCCGGTGATCGCCCGCGCCGATAAAAAACCCAGCATTGCCGCCCAGTCATAGGGCGGCTGATACGCCAATCTCACAACGACAACACCCCGCTATACAGCCCATAAGCCGCCAGCCCCGCGCCCGCGATCACGCAGCTGAAAATGCCCTTTTCCATGTGCGTAAACAAGGGCTGGCCCTGCTCGCGCTTGGCCAGGGCAAACAGGATCACGCCGGGCGCATACAACAGCGCCGAGAGCAGCAGGTACTTCAAGCCGCCGGCGTACAGCAGCCAGACGGCATAGCCGAGGGCGATCAGGCCGACCAGCAAATCCTTATAGCGCTGGCGCTGGGCACCGGCATAGGTTTCACCGCGCCCGCTCAACAGCACCGCGTAGGCCGCCGACCACAGGTACGGCACCAGGATCATCGACGAGGCCAGGTAGATCAGGGTGGTGTAGGTGCTGTGGGAAAACAGCGTGATCACCAGGAACACCTGGATCATCAGGTTGGTCAGCCACAGCGCGTTGACCGGCACCCGGTTGGGGTTTTCCTTTTTCAGGAAGGCCGGCATGGTCTTGTCATGGGCAGTGGCGTAGAGGATTTCCGCACACAGCAGCGCCCATGAGAGCAAGGCGCCGAGCAGTGACACGGCCAACCCGATGCTGATCGCCATCGCGCCCCACGGCCCGACGATATGCTCCAGCACACCCGCCAGTGAAGGGTTTTGCAATTGCGCCAGCTCCGGCTGGCTCATGATCCCCAGGGACAGCACATTCACCAGCACCAACAGTGCCAGCACGCCGAGAAAGCCGATCACGGTGGCGCGGCCCACGTCCGAGCGCTTCTCGGCGCGCGCCGAATACACGCTGGCGCCCTCGATGCCGATAAACACGAACACGGTGACCAGCATCATGTTGCGCACCTGATCGACCACGCTGCCAAATTGCGGGTTGCCCAGGCCCCAGATATCACGGGTGAAAATATCCGCCTTGAACGCCACGGCGGCGATCACGATAAACATCAGCAACGGCACGATCTTCGCCACTGTGGTGATCTGGTTGATGAACGCCGCCTCCTTGATGCCGCACAGCACCAGAAAATGCACGGCCCACAGCAGCAGTGAGGCGCAGCCGATGGCGACTGGTGTATTGCCCTGGCCGAACACCGGGAAAAAGTAGCCGAGGGTGCTGAACAGCAACACGAAGTAACCGACGTTGCCCATCCACGCACTGATCCAGTAGCCCCAGGCCGACGAAAACCCCATGTAGTCACCGAACCCGGCCTTGGCGTAGGCGTACACGCCGGAATCCAGTTCAGGTTTGCGATTGGCCAGGGTCTGGAACACAAACGCCAGGGTGAGCATGCCGACGGCGGTGATGGCCCAGCCGATCAACACCGCGCCCACTTCGGCGCGTGCGGCCATGTTCTGCGGCAAAGAGAAAATCCCGCCGCCGATCATCGACCCCACCACCAGGGCAATCAGCGCGCTGAGACGTAGTTTCTCGGCCGGTTGGGACATGCAAACTCCTGAAATAAAATAGTTTGAGAGAACAAGCGCGCACTCAACTAATTAAATCAGCGAGTGCAGCGTTTATTAAAGACAGCGATAAAACCGTCACGCTCATAACGCAACGGCATGACAGTTTATAAAGTTTAAGCTTATTTAGATTTTAAATAGAGCAGGCACTTGGCCAGTTTTTGCAGACTTAACCCGTTAATTGAGAAAAGTTTGCACATTCGACAAAGCGGGCCAGGGTCAAACGTCCACACCTCGGACTAAATGCTTGATCAAAACGCAGGAGCCGCTCTGGAAAGCGCCTTTGCGGGGCAAACTATTGCCCCGGGATCTTACCCCTAAGTCATTAATTCACAATGGAATGTGCCAATGACGTGATCTAAGTCAGCTGTTTGATCAGCGCACAGAATTATTCTGTGCTCTCTCTTCTCCTGCATTGGAGTCATGCAATGTCTGACACTCCCGGAAAACTTCGACTCGGCGCCCTGGTTGCGCTGGTCGTGGGCTCAATGATTGGCGGCGGGATCTTCTCACTGCCGCAAAACATGGCCGCCAGCGCCGATGTCGGCGCGGTGTTGATCGGCTGGGTCATTACCGCCATCGGCATGCTCACCCTGGCGTTTGTGTTCCAGACCCTGGCCAACCGCAAACCTGACCTCGACGGCGGCGTGTACGCCTACGCCAAGGCCGGCTTCGGCGACTACATGGGCTTCTCATCGGCGTGGGGTTACTGGATCAGCGCCTGGCTGGGTAACGTCGGTTACTTCGTGTTGCTGTTCAGCACCCTCGGTTACTTCTTCCCGATCTTTGGCGAAGGCAACACACCCGCTGCGGTGATTGGCGCCTCGGTGCTGCTGTGGGCCGTGCACTTTCTGGTACTGCGCGGCATCAAGGAAGCGGCGTTCATCAACCTGGTGACCACCGTCGCCAAAGTGGTGCCGCTGGTGCTGTTCGTGTTGATCGCTGTGTTCGCGTTCAAGCTGGACATTTTCACCGCCGACATCTGGGGCGTGAAAAACCCCGACCTGGGCAGCGTGATGAACCAGGTGCGCAACATGATGCTGGTCACCGTGTGGGTGTTTATCGGCATCGAAGGCGCGAGCATCTTCTCGTCCCGTGCGGAAAAACGCAGCGACGTCGGCAAGGCCACCGTAATCGGTTTTATCACCGTGCTGCTGTTTTTGATGCTGGTGAACGTGCTGTCCCTGGGCATCATGACCCAACCGGAACTGGCCAAACTGCAGAACCCTTCGATGGCTGCCGTGCTGGAGCATGTGGTGGGCCACTGGGGCGCGGTCTTGATCAGCGTCGGCTTGATCATCTCGCTGTTGGGTGCGCTGCTGTCGTGGGTGCTGCTGTGTGCGGAGATCATGTTCGCCGCCGCCAAGGACCACACCATGCCGGAGTTCCTGCGTAAGGAAAACGCCAACCACGTGCCGGTCAATGCCCTGTGGCTGACCAATGCGATGGTCCAGGTTTTCCTGGTCATCACGCTGTTTTCGGCCAGCACTTACCTGTCGCTGATCTACCTCGCCACCTCGATGATCCTGGTGCCTTACCTGTGGTCGGCGGCCTATGCACTGCTGCTGGCGGTGCGCGGCGAGACCTACGAAAACGCCCTGCGCGAGCGCAAGAAAGACCTGTTCATCGGCGCCATCGCGTTGATCTACGCGGTGTGGCTGCTCTACGCCGGTGGCACCAAGTACCTGCTGCTCTCCGCCCTGCTGTATGCCCCCGGCGTGATCCTGTTCGCCAAGGCCAAGCATGAACTGGGCAAACCGATTTTCACCAACGTCGAGAAGCTGATTTTCGCCGCGGTAGTCATTGGCGCCCTGGTGGCTGCTTATGGCCTCTACGCCGGCTTCCTGACTCTGTAACTTTTGTTCACTGGAGGATCTGTAATGACCACGGAAAAAGTGAAGTACGGCGTACATTCCGAAGCCGGCAAACTGCGTAAAGTCATGGTGTGCTCCCCAGGTTTGGCCCACCAGCGGCTGACCCCCAACAACTGCGATGAACTGCTGTTCGATGACGTGTTGTGGGTGGCCCAGGCCAAGCGCGACCACTTCGACTTCGTAACCAAGATGCGCGAGCGGGACATTGATGTGCTGGAAATGCACAACCTGCTGACCGATATCGTCGCCATCCCCGAAGCGTTGGACTGGATTCTGGAGCGCAAGATCACCGCCAATACGGTGGGCCTGGGCCTGGTCGATGAAGTCGGCTCATGGCTGCGCAGCCTGGAGCCGCGCAAAATCAGCGAGTTCCTGATTGGCGGCGTGTCGGCCGATGACCTGCCGAGCAGCTTCGGCGGCCGGACCATCGAGATGTTCCGCGACTTCCTCGGCCACTCAAGCTTCATCCTGCCGCCGCTGCCCAACACTCAGTTCACCCGCGACACCACCTGCTGGATCTACGGCGGTGTGACGCTCAACCCGATGTACTGGCCGGCGCGACGTCAGGAAACCCTGCTGGCCAGCGCCATCTATAAATTCCACCCCGAGTTCACCAACGCCGACTTCCAGATCTGGTACGGCGACCCCGACCAGGAACACGGGGCCGCCACACTGGAAGGCGGCGACGTGATGCCGATTGGCAATGGCGTGGTGTTGATCGGCATGGGCGAGCGTTCTTCGCACCAGGCGATTGGCCAACTGGCGCGCAACCTGTTCAAAAACAAAGCCGTGGAACGCGTGATCGTTGCCGGCCTGCCGAAGTCCCGCGCGGCGATGCACCTGGATACGGTGTTCAGCTTCTGCGACCGCGACCTGGTGACGATCTTCCCCGAAGTGGTCAACCAGATCGTGCCCTTCACCCTGCGCCCGGATGAAAGCAAACCACACGGCATCGACATCCAGCGGGAGAAAACCAACTTCCTCGAAACCGTGGCTGCAGCCCTCAACCTCAAGACGCTGCGAGTGGTCGAGACCGGCGGCAACAGCTTCGCCGCCGAACGCGAGCAATGGGATGACGGCAACAACGTGGTGGCCGTGGAGCCCGGCGTGGTGATCGGCTACGACCGCAACACCTACACCAACACCTTGCTACGCAAGGCCGGTGTGGAAGTCATCACCATCAGCGCCGGTGAACTCGGCCGAGGCCGTGGCGGCGGCCACTGCATGACCTGCCCGATCATCCGCGACCCCATCGACTATTGATTTTTTGGCCCTGGCCGCTGCTTATCCAGGAGCGGCCAGGGGGATAACCGAAACCTAAGGAGATCCATCATGGCTTTTAATATGCGCAACCGCAGCCTGCTCTCGCTGATGCACCACACTACCCGCGAGCTGAACTACCTGCTGGACCTGTCCCGCGACCTCAAACGCGCCAAGTACACCGGCACCGAGCGTCCGCACCTGCAAGGCAAGAACATCGCGCTGATCTTCGAAAAAACCTCGACCCGCACCCGTTGCGCGTTCGAAGTGGCGGCCCATGACCAGGGCGCCCACGTCACCTATATCGACCCAGTGTCGTCGCAGATCGGCCACAAAGAAAGCATGAAAGACACCGCCCGCGTCCTGGGCCGCATGTTCGATGCCATCGAGTACCGTGGCTTTGAACAGGAAATCGTCGAAGAGCTGGCCAAGTTCGCTGGTGTGCCGGTATTCAACGGCCTCACCGCCGAATTCCACCCAACCCAAATGATCGCCGACACCCTGACCATGCGCGAGCACAGCGACAAGCCGCTGCATGACATCAGCTACGCGTACCTGGGCGACGCACGTTACAACATGGGCAACTCGTTGCTGATGATCGGCGCCAAACTGGGCATGGACGTGCGCATCAGCGCGCCGAAAGCGCTGTGGCCACACGAAGACTTCATCAAGCAGTGCCAGGCGTTTGCCGAAGAAAGCGGCGCGCGCATCACCATCACCGAAGACCCGAAAGAAGCGGTCAAAGGCGTCGACTTCATCCACACCGATATCTGGGTGTCGATGGGTGAGCCGGTGGAAGCGTGGGACGAGCGTATCGAGCAACTGCTGCCGTACCAGGTCAACGCCAAGATGATGAAAGCCTCGGGCAACCCACGCGTGAAGTTCATGCACTGCCTGCCGGCGTTCCATAACAGCGAGACCAAGGTGGGCAAGGACATCGCCGCGCGCTATCCGAACCTGGCCAATGGTGTGGAAGTGACTGAGGAAGTGTTCGAGTCGCCAGCCAACATCGCGTTTGAGCAGGCGGAAAACCGCATGCATACCATCAAGGCAATTCTGGTGTCGGCGCTGGCGGATATCTAACCCCACTCTGATCGTTCCCACGCTCTGCGTGGGAATGCAGCCAGTGACGCTCTGCGTCACAAGAGCGGACGCAGAGCGTCCAGTGAGGCATTCCCACGCAGAGCGTGGGAACGATCCTTCTAAAAGGAATGCATTATGCGCATCGTCGTAGCCCTGGGCGGTAACGCCCTGCTCCGCCGTGGTGAACCCATGACGGCGGACAACCAACGCGCCAATATCCGTATCGCCACCGAACAGATCGCCAAAATCCACCCCAGCAACGAATTGGTGATCGCCCACGGCAATGGCCCGCAAGTCGGCCTGCTGTCGTTGCAGGCAGCGGCTTACACCCAGGTTTCGCCGTACCCGCTGGACGTGCTCGGTGCCGAGACCGAAGGCATGATCGGCTACATCATCGAACAGGAGTTGGGCAACCTGCTGGACTTCGAGGTGCCGTTCGCCACCTTGCTCACCCAAGTGGAAGTCGACGCCAAAGACCCGGCCTTCCAGAACCCGACCAAGCCCATCGGCCCGGTGTACTCCAAAGCCGAAGCCGAAAAACTCGCCGCCGAAAAAGGCTGGGCCATCGCGCCCGATGGCGATAAATACCGCCGTGTGGTGGCCAGCCCACGCCCGAAACGCATCTTCGAAATCCGCCCGATCAAGTGGCTGCTGGAAAAAAGCGCCATTGTGATCTGCGCCGGTGGCGGCGGCATCCCGACCATGTATGGCGAAGACGGCACGCTGCGCGGCATTGAAGCGGTGATCGACAAAGACCTGTGCTCATCCTTGCTGGCATCACAACTGGACGCGGATTTGCTGGTGATTGCCACCGACGTCAATGCGGCTTTTATCGACTTCGGCAAGCCGACCCAAAAGGCCATCGGCCAGGCCCATCCCGATGACATGGAGAAACTCGGCTTCGCCGCCGGCTCCATGGGGCCGAAGGTACAAGCGGCCTGCGAGTTCGCCCGCCAGACTGGCAAAACTGCCGTCATCGGTTCACTCTCGGATATCGAAGCCATCGTCCAGGGCAGCGCCGGCACGCGTATCAGCACGGCAAAACCTGGCATCACCTACCTGTGAAGTAGAGGAGAAACGCCTATGGCCACCTTTGAACCCGGTCACCTGCACATCGAACGTCACGCGCTCAACAAAGAGGACTACAGCTACAACCTGTGCATCGACTACGAGGTCAGCCAGGATCCAAAGGAAGGCAAGGGAATGATCTTCAAGCTGCACGGCTCGGTGCAGGGCAAGGACCTCAAGGAGGAATTCTTTTTACCCAAGGATCAGGCCTTCGACTTTGCCCGGCATGCGATGAACATCGCGCAGAAATATGGAATGCCGAAGGTTGCGACGCTTAACGGCTCGATGCACAAGCAGTACGACTTGATGTTTGAAGATGTAAGGCATCAGTTGGATGTGAAATCCGGCGATCCGGTCAAACCGGAACACCTGGAGTAACAACACCGTAAGTCCAATGTGGGAGCTGGCTTGTGTGGGAGCTGGCTTGCCTGCGATGCGGTCACCTCGGTGTATCAGGTAGACCAAGGTGATGCTATCGCAGGCAAGCCAGCTCCCACATTTTGATCTCCCTGCGCTCCAAGGCATACTTGCCGCCTCCAGTTCCCCAGAATTGCCAGCCCCATGCGTATCCACGTCAGCTTCATCGACCGCGTCGGCATTACCCAGGAAGTCCTGGCCCTGCTCGGTGGGCGCAATCTCAACCTGGATGCGGTGGAGATGGTGCCGCCCAACGTGTACATCGACGCGCCGACCCTGAGCGCCGAGGTGCTCGAAGAGCTGCGCGATGCGCTGTTCAGCGTGCACGGCGTACAGGCGGTCACCGTGGTGGATATCCTTCCCGGCCAACGCCGCCACCTGCAACTCGACGCGTTGCTCGCGGCCATGACCGACCCGGTGCTGGCCCTGGACAGCGCGGGCAAGATCCTGCTGGCCAACCCGGCGCTGATCGCGCTGTATGGCCGCGAACCGGCGGGTGAAAGCATCAGCGCGTTGTTCAATGACCCGGCGTTGCTGGAAACCTTGCTCGAACAGGGCTTTCGTTTGCCGTTGCGCGAAATCAGCGTCAACGGCCAGACCTTTTTGCTCGACGCCACGCCGATCACTGACGCCGGCGCCCTGCTCACTCTGTACCAACCCAACCGCATCGGCGAACAGCTGTCGGCGCTGCACCATGACCATGCCGAAGGTTTTGATGCGCTGCTGGGCGAGTCGCCGGTGATTCGCACGCTCAAGGCGCGGGCGCAACGGGTGGCGGCGCTGGATGCACCGCTGTTGATCCAGGGCGAAACCGGCACCGGCAAAGAGCTGGTCGCACGCGCCTGCCATGCGATCAGTGCGCGGCACAGTGCGCCGTTTCTAGCGTTGAACTGCGCGGCGCTACCGGAAAATCTCGCCGAAAGTGAATTGTTCGGTTATGCGCCTGGCGCCTTTACCGGCGCGCAGCGTGGCGGCAAGCCGGGGCTGATGGAGTTGGCCAACCAGGGCACGGTGTTCCTTGATGAGATCGGTGAGATGTCGCCGTATTTGCAGGCCAAGCTGCTGCGGTTTCTCAACGACGGCAGCTTTCGCCGGGTGGGCGGCGACCGCGAAGTGAAGGTCAATGTGCGCATTCTCAGCGCTACTCACCGCGACCTGGAAAAGATGGTCAGCGAGGGCACCTTCCGCGAAGACCTGTTCTACCGCCTTAATGTGCTCAACGTCGAAGTGCCGCCGCTGCGCGAGCGCGGCCAGGACATTCTGCTGCTGGCGCGCTACTTCATGCAGCAGGCCTGTGCGCAGATCCAGCGCCCGGTGTGCCGCCTGGCGCCTGGCACTTACCCGGCGCTGCTCGGCAACCGCTGGCCGGGTAATGTGCGCCAGCTGCAGAACGTGATCTTCCGCGCCGCCGCCATCTGCGAAAGCAGCCTGGTGGACATCGGTGACCTCGACATCGCCGGCACCTCAGTGGCGCGCCAGAGCGACGGTGAAGTCGACAGCCTGGAGCAAGCGGTGGAAGACTTCGAGCGCAACCTGCTGGAAACGCTCTACACCAGTTATCCCTCGACCCGCCAACTGGCCAGCCGCTTGCAAACGTCCCACACGGCGATCGCCCATCGCTTGCGCAAGTACGGCATTCCAAACAAAACCTGAAAATGTAGAGATCAAAATGTGGGGCTTGTGTGGGAGCCAGCTCCCACACAAGCCCCCTCCCCCATGGAGGGCATCCAAGTTTTGGTCTGAGAACGACATCCGCTGTACTGAAAGCGCTACAGCGTAACGATATCGCTACAACCCTGTTTTTTGCGCGCCATGCAAGGCTTTGATCCGCATAGGCTTTTTTTGGTGTGCCCGAGTGTAGCGAAATCGCTACAGCTGAAAATCATATCGTCATAACCAAAATCGTTAAGTAGCTGATTTATAACGACTTAATAACATTGGCCGCAATATTGCTAAGCAACTCCCCATTATTCCAATCCCGTCCACCAGACGAATCTGGCCCTGAGGAGTTTCCATGAGCGAGTTGCGTTTCACTGAAGATCACGAATGGCTGCGCGCCGAAGCCGATGGCAGCGTCACCGTGGGTATCACCGCTTTCGCGCAGAATGCGCTGGGTGATGTGGTTTTCGTGCAACTGCCGGAGTTGCAGGCTTACGACAAGGGCGCCGAAGCCTCCACCGTGGAATCGGTCAAGGCAGCCAGCGGCGTGTACATGCCGCTGACCGGTGAAGTGCTCGAAGTGAACGAAGCACTCAGCGACAGCCCGGAACTGGTCAACGAAGACCCGATGGGCGAAGGTTGGTTCTTCCGCTTTAAACCGGCCGACGCCGAGGCGGTAGCTAAACTGCTGGATCAGGATGCGTACGACCGCCTGATCAAAGCCAACGCTGAAGCCTGAGGAGCGCGCCATGACCGTTAATCTGACCACCGCCAATGAATTCATCGCCCGCCACATCGGCCCTCGCCAGGAAGATGAGCAGCACATGCTCGCAAGCCTGGGTTTTGATTCCCTCGAAGCCCTCAGCGCCAGCGTGATCCCGGAAAGCATCAAGGGCACCAGCGTGCTCGGCCTGGAAGACGGCCTGAGCGAAGCCCAGGCCCTGGCCAAGATCAAGGCCATCGCCGGCAAGAACCAACTGTTCAAGACCTACATCGGCCAGGGCTATTACAACTGCCACACGCCGTCGCCGATCCTGCGCAACCTGCTGGAAAACCCGGCCTGGTACACCGCCTACACCCCGTATCAACCTGAAATTTCCCAAGGCCGCCTGGAAGCGCTGTTGAACTTCCAGACCCTGATCAGCGACCTCACCGGCCTGCCGATCGCCAACGCCTCCTTGCTCGACGAAGCCACCGCCGCCGCAGAAGCCATGACCTTCTGCAAGCGCCTGAGCAAGAACAAGGGCAGCAATGCCTTCTTCGCCTCGGTCCACAGCCACCCGCAAACCCTTGACGTGCTGCGCACCCGTGCCGAGCCGCTGGGCATCGACGTGGTAGTGGGCGATGAGCGTGAACTGACTGACGTCAGCGCGTTCTTCGGCGCTCTGCTGCAGTACCCGGCGAGCAACGGTGACTTGTTCGACTACCGCGAACTGACCGAGCGCTTCCACGCCGCCAACGCACTGGTGGCCGTGGCCGCCGACCTGCTGGCCCTGACCCTGCTGACCCCGCCGGGTGAGTTCGGCGCCGACGTGGCCATCGGCAGCGCGCAACGCTTCGGCGTGCCGCTGGGCTTTGGTGGCCCGCACGCGGCGTACTTCTCCACCAAGGATGCGTTCAAGCGCGACATGCCCGGCCGTCTGGTCGGTGTGTCGGTCGACCGTTTCGGCAAGCCGGCCCTGCGCCTGGCCATGCAGACCCGCGAGCAACATATCCGTCGCGAGAAAGCCACCAGCAACATCTGCACCGCGCAAGTGCTACTGGCTAACATCGCCAGCATGTACGCCGTGTACCACGGCCCTAAAGGCCTGACCCAGATCGCCCAGCGCATTCACCAACTGACCGCGATCCTGGCCAAAGGCTTGACCGCCCTGGGCCTTAAGGTTGAGCAGGCAAACTTCTTCGACACGATCACCCTCAACACGGGCGCCAACACCGACGCCCTGCACGACAAGGCCCGCGCCCAGCGCATCAACCTGCGTGTGGTCGATGCTGAACGCGTTGGCCTGTCGGTCGACGAAACCACCACCCAGGCTGACATCGAAGCCCTGTGGTCGATCTTCGCCGACGGCAAGGCACTGCCCGCCTTTGCTGCGACTGAAAGCACCTTGCCCGCCGCGCTGCTGCGCCAGTCGCCGATCCTCAGCCACCCGGTGTTCAACCGTTACCACTCCGAAACCGAGCTGATGCGCTACCTGCGCAAGCTGGCCGACAAGGACCTGGCGCTGGACCGCACCATGATCCCGCTGGGTTCGTGCACCATGAAACTCAACGCCGCCAGCGAAATGATCCCGGTGACCTGGGCCGAATTCGGTGCCCTGCACCCCTTCGCCCCGGCCGCACAAAGCGCCGGCTACCTGGAGCTGACTTCCGACCTGGAAGCCATGCTCTGCGCGGCCACCGGCTACGACGCGATCTCCCTGCAGCCGAACGCCGGTTCCCAAGGTGAATACGCCGGCCTCTTGGCCATTCGTGCTTACCACCAGAGCCGTGGCGAAGAACGCCGCGACATCTGCCTGATCCCGTCTTCAGCCCACGGCACCAACCCTGCTACCGCCAACATGGCCGGTATGCGCGTGGTGGTGACCGCCTGCGACGCACGCGGCAACGTCGACATCGAAGACCTGCGCGCCAAAGCCATCGAGCACCGCGAGCACCTCGCTGCGCTGATGATTACCTACCCGTCCACCCACGGCGTGTTTGAAGAAGGCATCCGCGAAATCTGCGGCATCATTCATGACAACGGCGGCCAGGTGTACATCGACGGCGCCAACATGAACGCGATGGTCGGCCTGTGCGCACCGGGCAAGTTCGGTGGCGACGTGTCCCACCTGAACCTGCACAAAACCTTCTGCATCCCGCACGGCGGTGGCGGCCCGGGCGTTGGCCCGATTGGGGTTAAATCCCACCTCACGCCATTCCTGCCAGGCCACGCGGCCATGGAGCGCAAGGAAGGCGCGGTGTGCGCGGCGCCATTTGGCAGCGCGAGCATTTTGCCGATCACCTGGATGTACATCAGCATGATGGGCGGCGCGGGCCTCAAGCGCGCCTCGCAGCTGGCGATCCTGAACGCCAACTACATTTCCCGTCGCCTTGAAGAGCATTACCCCGTGCTCTACACCGGCAGCAACGGCCTGGTGGCACACGAGTGCATCCTGGACCTGCGCCCCTTGAAAGACAGCAGCGGCATCAGCGTGGATGACGTGGCCAAGCGCCTGATCGACTTTGGCTTCCATGCGCCGACCATGTCGTTCCCGGTAGCGGGCACCTTGATGATCGAGCCGACCGAAAGCGAATCCAGGGAAGAACTGGACCGTTTCTGTGACGCCATGATCGCCATCCGCGAGGAAATTCGCGCAGTGGAAAACGGCACCTTGGACAAGGACGACAACCCACTGAAAAACGCCCCGCACACGGCGGCTGAAATCGTCGGTGAATGGAGCCACCCGTACAGCCGTGAACAGGCGGTGTACCCGGTGGCGTCGTTGATCGAAGGCAAATACTGGCCGCCGGTTGGCCGGGTCGACAACGTGTTTGGCGACCGTAACCTGGTGTGTGCGTGCCCGTCGATCGAGAGCTACGCGTAACCCTGACTGACGGAACAGGGTCAAGTGTGGGAGCTGGCTTGCCTGCGATTGCATCACCCGGGTCTACCTGATAGACCGAGGTGTCTGCATCGCAGGCAAGCCAGCTCCCACATGGATCTCTTCCACAGTCAGGCCGAGTACACCCAGAAAATAATAAGAAACCGGAGAACAACCATGTCCCTTAGCGTGTTCGACCTGTTCAAGATTGGCATCGGCCCCTCCAGCTCCCATACCGTCGGCCCGATGCGCGCCGCCGCTCGATTCGTCGAAGGCCTCAAGCGCGACAACCTGCTGAGCGCCACCAGCGGCATCAAGGTGGAGCTCTATGGCTCGCTGGGCGCCACCGGCAAAGGTCACGGCAGCGACAAGGCCGTGTTGCTGGGCCTGGAAGGCGAACACCCAGACACCGTGAATACTGAAACCGTCGCCGCACGCCTTGCGCAAATGCGCGGTGACGGTCGCTTGAACCTGCTCGGTGAACACAGCATTGCGTTCAACGAGAAAGAACACCTGGCGATGATTCGCAAGCCTCTCGCCTACCACCCCAATGGCATGATTTTTCGCGCCTTCGACACCGCCGGGATCCAGATCCGCAGCCGCGAGTATTACTCGGTCGGCGGTGGGTTTGTGGTGGATGAAGACGCTGCCGGCGCTGACCGGATTGTCGAAGACACCACGCCGCTGACCTTCCCTTTCAAGCACGCCAAGGACTTGCTCGGCCATTGCGCCACCTACGGACTGTCCATCAGCCAGGTGATGCTCACCAATGAAAGTGCCTGGCGCCCGGAGGCGGAAACCCGCGCCGGCTTGCTGAACATCTGGCAAGTGATGCAGGACTGCGTGGATGCCGGTTGTCGCAACGAAGGCATCTTGCCCGGCGGCTTGAAGGTCAAGCGCCGTGCAGCGGCGCTGCATCGGCAGCTGTGCAAGAACCCCGAATCGGCATTGCGCGACCCGTTGTCGGTGCTGGATTGGGTCAACCTGTATGCGCTGGCGGTCAACGAAGAAAACGCCAACGGCGGGCGCGTGGTCACCGCGCCCACCAACGGTGCGGCCGGGATCGTGCCGGCGGTGCTGCATTACTACATGCGCTTTATCCCCGGCGCGAACGAGGACGGCGTGGTGCGCTTTCTGCTCACCGCCGCCGCTATCGGGATTTTGTACAAGGAAAACGCCTCGATTTCCGGCGCCGAAGTCGGCTGCCAGGGCGAAGTCGGCGTGGCCTGTTCCATGGCCGCAGGCGCTTTGTGCGAAGTGTTGGGCGGCAGCGTGTCCCAAGTGGAAAACGCTGCCGAGATCGGCATGGAACACAACCTCGGCCTGACCTGCGACCCGATTGGCGGGCTGGTGCAGGTACCGTGCATCGAGCGCAACGCCATGGGCTCGGTCAAGGCGATCAATGCCGTGCGCATGGCCTTGCGTGGTGACGGGCAGCACTTTGTCTCACTCGACAAGGTCATCCGCACCATGCGCCAGACTGGCGCCGACATGAAAAGCAAATACAAGGAAACCGCCCGTGGCGGTTTGGCCGTCAACATTATCGAGTGCTGACGCCTACGAGCGCGTCCGCACGTTTTTCAGGAGCTGAACATGTCCACCGAAACCCTGTTGAAAACCCCATTGCACGCGCTGCACATCGAGTTGGGCGCGCGCATGGTGCCCTTCGCCGGCTACGACATGCCGGTGCAATACCCGCTGGGCGTGATGAAGGAACACCTGCACACCCGTGATCAAGCCGGGTTGTTCGACGTGTCCCACATGGGCCAGATCCGCCTGACCGGCGCCAACGCCGCCAAGGCCCTGGAAACCCTGGTGCCGGTCGACATCATCGACCTGCCAGTCGGCATGCAGCGCTACGCCATGTTCACCAACGACCAGGGCGGCATCCTTGATGACCTGATGGTGGCCAACCTGGGCAACGACGAACTGTTCCTGGTGGTCAACGCGGCTTGCAAGGACCAGGACCTGGCCCACCTGCGCAAACACATTGGCGAGCAGTGCAGCATCGAACCGCTGTTCGAAGAGCGCGCCCTGCTGGCCTTGCAAGGCCCGGAGGCAGTGAAAGTGCTGGCGCGCCTGGCGCCGGAAGTCACCAAGATGACTTTCATGCAGTTCGCCACCCTGCGCCTGCTGGGCGTGGACTGCTACGTGAGCCGCTCGGGCTACACCGGTGAAGACGGTTTCGAGATTTCCGTACCGGCGGCCAATGCCGAGAGCCTGGCGCGCAGCCTGCTCGCCGAAACCGAAGTTCAAGCCATCGGCCTGGGCGCCCGCGATTCCCTGCGCCTGGAAGCCGGCCTGTGCCTGTATGGCCATGACATGAACACCGAAACCACGCCGATCGAAGCCAGCCTGCTCTGGGCGATCTCCAAGGCCCGTCGTGCCGATGGCGCGCGTGCTGGCGGCTTCCCGGGCGCTGACCGCATCTTCACCCAGCAACAAGCCGGCGTAAGCCGCAAGCGCGTGGGCCTGCTGCCACAGGAACGGACCCCGGTGCGTGAAGGCGCAGAAATCGTCGACGAACACGGCACGGTGATCGGCAGCGTGTGCAGCGGCGGTTTTGGCCCGACACTGGGCGGCCCATTGGCCATGGGTTACCTGGACAGCGCATTTGTCGCACTGGACACCGAAGTGTCTGCGTTGGTACGTGGGAAAAAGGTGCCACTACGTGTAAGTAAAATGCCATTTGTACCGCAACGTTACTACCGTGGCTGATTGACTGTTCCTATAAGTAACGCGGTTGCGTTAACGCGCACTAATTTGTAACGCAACCGCCATAAAAGAGTGCATTGACGATAGTCATTTTAATAGGCGCAAACCTATAACAAGTGAGCAACGCTATCGAATATGTGGGATCCACTTTTAGTCAACGAAGTGTCATATGGCCGAGCAAAACCTGGGGATTCTCCGGGGCTTGTTTTTTCCATATTAGTTGACGTAGAGTTTAGCCACTGTGTTTGCATGGGTCGCTTTGAACCTGGACCTGGGCAGTAGCCATAAGTTTGCTACAACCCGTTCGACGTCTCTTACTTTCCTGCAACCCAGCCCAGTACTCTTTCATGTGAAAGGGGCTGTCATTAATTTTTAGCGTCAAAGGAAATAAGAAATGTCGAATCGTCAGAGCGGTACCGTCAAGTGGTTTAACGACGAGAAAGGGTTTGGTTTTATCACTCCAGAAAGCGGTCCGGATCTGTTCGTGCATTTCCGCGCTATTCAGGGCAATGGCTTCAAGAGCCTGAAAGAAGGCCAGAAAGTGTCTTTCATCGCCGTGCAAGGCCAGAAAGGCATGCAGGCTGACGAAGTACAAGCAGAAGGCTGATCCTTACTGCGACAAAAAGCCCCTGATGGTAACATCAGGGGCTTTTTTATGTGCGTTTGCTCGTAAAATGGCTTTTTTCTCAAGAGAGACGGCCATGCCCAAACCTTTGTTGAGCCCCCAAGGCGAATTCCCCGCCGTTGGCCTGGGCCGTCGTCTGGCAGCGATGTTCTATGACTTCCTGTTGTGCACCGCGCTGCTGATCGTCACCGCGTTTATCTACAAGCTGGTGTGGATGGCGTTTATCGGCGAAGCCAGGATGCGCACGCTCACCGAGTCCGGCGCGCTGGACGGCGACCCGCTGCTGTCGACGATCCTGTTTTTTGTGCTGTTTGGTTTCTTCGCCAAGTTCTGGACCCATTCGGGGCAGACATTGGGCATGCAGGTGTGGGGCGTGCGCGTGCAGAACGCCGACGGCTCGCGCATCAGCCTGTGGCAGGCGCTGCTGCGCTTTGTGGTGGCGATTGCATCGTGGTTGTGCGTGGGGCTGGGGTTTGTCTGGTCGGTGTTTGATAAGCGCAAGCGCAGCTGGCATGACATCTACTCGGATACGCAGCTGGTGCACATTCCAAAGCAGAAAAAGTAACCCAAGAACACTAGAGATCAAGTGTGGGAGCTGGCTTGTCTGCGATGGCGATCGTTCAGTCACAGCAGCATTGACTGATAGACCGCTATCGCAGGCAAGCCAGCTCCCACATTTTGTCTATGTGTTCAACTTCAGGTCAGGCGTTGCCAGCCAGCTTGAGGCGCGCAGCCTGGGTAAAGTCCAACATGCGTTTGAGCGGGCGCACGGCGTGCGGGATCACCGACGGCTCGACGAAGATCTCATTACTGCCCTCACGCAAACACTGCAGTGTGCGCTCCAGCGTATTCATCGCCATCCACGGGCAGTGCGCGCAACTGCGGCACGCCGCGCCGTTGCCGGCGGTCGGTGCCTCAACGAAGACTTTATCCGGGCACAACTGCTGCATCTTGTAGAAGATGCCGCGGTCGGTGGCGACGATAAAGGTCTTGTTCGGCAAGCGCTGGGCTGCGGCAATCAGTTGGCTGGTGGAACCCACCGCGTCAGCCAATTCAATCACCGCCGTCGGCGACTCCGGGTGCACCAGGATCGCAGCGTCCGGGTACAGCGCCTTCATGTCTTCAAGCTGCTTGGACTTGAACTCTTCGTGGACGATGCACGCGCCGTCCCAGAGCAACATGTCTGCGCCGGTCTGGCGCTGAATGTAAGTGCCCAGGTGCTTGTCCGGCCCCCAGATAATCGTCTCGCCGTTGTCCATCAGGCTTTCGACGATTTCCAGCGCGCAGCTGGAGGTAACAACCCAGTCGGCACGGGCTTTGACCGCCGCCGAAGTGTTGGCGTAAACCACCACCGTGCGCTCGGGGTGCTGGTCGCAGAACGCTGAAAACTCCTCCACCGGGCAGCCCAGGTCCAGGGAGCAGGTGGCTTCCAGGGTGGGCATGAGGATGCGTTTTTCGGGGGTGAGGATTTTGGCGGTCTCGCCCATGAAACGTACACCGGCCACCAACACAGTCTTGGCCGGGTGGGCAGCGCCAAAGCGGGCCATTTCCAGGGAGTCGGAGACACAGCCTCCGGTTTCTTCGGCCAGGGCCTGAATCACCGGGTCGCAATAGAAGTGGGCAACCAGCACCGCGTCCTGAGCCTTGAGCTCGGCGGCGATGGCGCTGCGCAGGCTCGCCTCTTCATCGGCGCTCAGGGCCTTGGGCTGCTTGGCGTCGAGGTGGGCTTGAACCAGTAGGCGTTCGGAAATTTGCGTCATGTTCGCAAGACCTGCAAGCGCAGTAAGCGCGAAAGTCGAGTGTACCACCGGCTCTGGAGCCCTTCGGGCGCCGCCGGACGAAGTGATTGTGTTCATCAAGCACGGTTGAAGCTGCGCAAGGCTACAGAATATCGAATCGATTCAAAAGCCAAATCTGGCATCCAGGCGCACGCCTGTCGGGCAAAAAAAACGGGAAGGCCCCGTGATGAGCCTTCCCGCTTTCATGGCGCGCAACCTCAGCGCATCAGTACAGCGGGATAGTCCTTTAGCAGCACCGAATCCTGCATGGCCGCCAGGGCGTCCTTCAAGGTTGATTGCTCCAGCGCGTCCTTGGACTTTTTAACCTCCTGGGCTGCGTGCTCCAGCAACGCCAGGTAGTCGCGTTTGGACGAGCCTTCTTTCGGCACCACCGTGTCTGACACCAACTGGGCCATCTCGTACTTCTGGGTCCGGGTGTTCTGCACCGCCGACTGCGACACAGAAGCACTCGTCAGTTGGCCATCCTTATAGGAGAAGCTCGCGGTGCTGCTGGCCTTGTCCTGCACTTGCACATACAGGTAGTTCTGCGATTCGCGGGTGCCATCCAACACCGGTGGCTCGCCACCGCTGAGGCTTTTGTGGAAGTTTGCCGACAGCACCGACTGCTGGTTCTGGGTCACGCTGCGGTCCGCGCTGCTGCGGCCATTGACCTGGGTCTTCTGCGACACGGTGTAGGAGAAGCTGTCGACTTCCGTAGGACGCATTGCGTTGAACGCACCGACGGCCTGCTTGATCGAAGCCTTGAAGTCCGCCAGCCCTGTCAGCAAACCTTTGTCGGTCGGGTTGTTGCTCAATGCATTCGTTGCGCCAGCGCCTTGGGGATAGTTGCTGTTCATGGCGCTGAACGCATCCTTGAATATCGCCATCAAATCAGCATTGGCACTACCGCGCTGTTGCACCCGGTCGAACTGGGCGAGGTAGGTTTTCATCGCATTGGCCTGCTGTTTGGAGTCACCCAGGATTGCGCGGTTTTTCAGGTCCACAGACAGGTCGACGTCGCCGGCCGGGCCACTCATACGTGTGGTGCGGCTTTGGCTGTCGGCGTGGAACGCCAGGCTCATGTCCTCGCCCCCCTGGGTTTTGACTTTGGCGTTGAGGTCCACCGACGCCAACACGCTGGTGTCGAACTGGGTCAGTTTGCTCAGGTCGAGTTTCGGCGGTACGGCGGTCAACCCATCGACCGAAGCCTGGAACGCCTTCCCCAATTGGCCGACGGCTTTGAGTTCATCCGCGGTCA
Organism: Pseudomonas sp. PA-5-4B; assembly: GCF_021606215.1. NCBI lineage: Bacteria > Pseudomonadati > Pseudomonadota > Gammaproteobacteria > Pseudomonadales > Pseudomonadaceae > Pseudomonas > Pseudomonas sp. PA-5-4B. Next base: position 36,554 of record NZ_WKDB01000012.1, read on the forward strand.
AATCGCCGCCGTCGACGGTGGCCTGCACGCCCAAGCCGTCTTTCTGACTGAACAGGCTGAACGTCACCGTCTTACCGCTGGCGGTCTTGATGCTGAGGCTGATTTGGTTGTCGGCCTTGCTGTGCAACACCGCCTGGTCGGCCTTGATCCCGCCCGTATCACCGGCACGCTCTGCCGTGGTGTTGAGTACCGATTGTGAAATCCCCGCCCCGCCGCCCCCGGTGAACTGATCCACCAACGCAGCACCGAGGCCGCTGTAACGGCTGGTCGTGGAGATTGAACCGAAGCGTTGGCTGATCGCCTGGGTGACTGCGTCCTGATTATCGTTTTCCCAGGCCCACACGGTTTCGCGGCCGGGGAGCTGCCCGTTTTTGGAATAGAGATCGATAACGTCGGCCACGGGATTTCCGAGGCTGACCACGGAAGACGGCCGGGCCGGTGAGACGTCGAGGGTGTTCGCAAGCGCTGCCGGCGGTGAGGTCGTGGCGGCGCGAAGAATGAGGGGATTGGTCGCGATGATCGGCGTTAGCGTAGTCATGACAGTCCGTGTCCTAAAAGCTGATTAGCCTTCAATCTAACCAAGACACGCCGCGATTGACAGCATTGAGGTCAAAACTTACGGCAAAGGACCACGCCAAAAAACCGGCCCTTTGCCGTTATCCACAGGTCAGAAGCGGTAAGTCACCGAACCACCAAAACCATTGGCACTGTTTTCATACTTGGCGTCGTAGGTCAGCGCCAACTGAGGATTGTTGTCGCGCACCTTGATGGGCTCTTCCTTCAGGTAGGAATAAGCCACGTCAAAGGTCAGGTTATCCACAGGCGTCCAGCCGGCACCGAGGCTGAAGACGGTGCGGTCGCCCGTCGGAATACGCACCGAACGGTCGGTGTTGTTGGTTGGCGTCTGGTCCACCGAGAAGCCGGTACGCAGCACCAGCTGCTTGTTGAGCTGGTACGACAGGCCTATCGCGTGGGACCAGGTGTCGTGCCAATGCTGCTCTTCGGTGATGGAGCCCAGGCCGGCCAGCTCAGCGGTAATGTCCGACACGCCGGCGTTGTTGACCGTGATCTTCTTCAACTGGCTCCAGCGCGTGTAGGTGCTACCCACGTAGAGGGTCAAGGCGTCGGTCAGTTGGTGCGTGACCGAGAAGTCCACGGACGACGGCGTGGTGACATTCAGCTTGGCGTCATACTTCTGCGCCCCGCCGTCCAGCACATCGGAGAGCACGCCGGAGGCGTTGGTATGGCCGCTCAGGTGATAGACCACTTGCGAGTGGTAGGTGACGCCGACGCGGGTGCTGTCCAGAGCCTGCACCAGGATACCGGCGTTGAAGCCCATCGCGGTGTCGTCACCCTTGATCTTGGCCGTCTCGGTGCCCAAGCCAAACGCCGGGACTTTGGAGTCCAGCTCGCCGCTGATTTTGTTGAAGGTCGGGCCGAAACCTACCGAGACCTTGTCGTTGAACGCATAGCTGACCGTCGGCTGCACGGTGATGACCTGAATCTTGCTTTTGTTACCAAAGCCATTGCCCTGGAACCCGTGTTCATAGTCGGTCACCAGACCGAACGGCGCGTAGACCCCCAGGCCAAAGGCCCAGTGTTCATCGATCGGCGTCACCAGGTAACCCATCGGCACGGCAATGCCGGGGACCATATCGCCTTTGTTGGTGCCAGGATTGTCGACACCGCCTTGAGAGGAACTGGCGTCCTTGATGTTGGATTTGGCATCGAGGTAGGTGGCGCCGATGCTGACTTCATTGTGCTTGATGCGCGACATGCCGGCCGGGTTACCGAACACCGTACTGGCATCATCCGCCGAGGAAGAACGCCCGGCGTAGCCTGTACCCATTGAGCTGACACTTTGCTCATTGAGGGCAAAACCACCGGCGAACAGGTGTGTGGAGGCGAGCGAAATGGAGAGCGCCAAGGCGCTTTTAAGAGTTTTGTTATTCATTATTAGGACTCGAATTATTGGGCAGCGCTGGGGAAACTACCAACGTTCGAGCGAGGCGTTTATGAAGAGTTTTTCATGCTTTTGATTGTCGGACAATCTCAGGATTTTCAAAGACTTCGCCTGATTTTCCGTGTCTTTTTATGACTTTTTAACCGGATCGTGACTGCCTGGTTTCATCGTCGTAAAGCTGTCAATTTGAACGCAAATACCCCTCGATAGCCACGTTGACGACATGGGATGCGTGCATCTCTATAAACACGCCGATTAAGTCATCTTGCTGCAACAATCAAAACCCTCCCACATCGCCTGATCCACATACCCACCCCGTAAATTCAGGGACCTGATAGCCCCCATCAGTCAATTTGCACTGATTTTGTGCATTTATTTGCTGAATAACGCGGCATTCCTCACGTTTTATGTAATAAATCCTACAGACGATGTAACAATCCGTTTAATCATGACTCAAGAGCGGCAAGCCCCCCGAGCTCACGGTTTGGCTCCGGGGCATGAATCGTGTGTATTTCTACGTTAAGGATGTCGAGTGCCGAACCTGCCCTCACTCAAACGCTTGTGCCATCTCCACCCATTGGGTATCGCCCTGCTCTGCGTGTGCGCGCTGCCCGCGTCCGCCGCCGACGGCCCGCAGCCAGGCCAGGAAGCCCTGCGTTTGCAGCAACAGCAGCAGCGCGACCTGCAGCAATTACAGCTGGAGCAACGCCAGCGCCAGCTCCAGAAAGGCAGCTTCGGCACACCGACGGCCGCCCCCACTGTGCCAGCAGACAATGTCAAAGATGAACGCTGCTGGCCGCTGAGCGGCACACGCCTGGCCGGTGTCACGCTGTTCAGCAGGGCCGAGCTAAATAAACACATCGAGCCCTATGTCGCCCCGTGCATGGGCGTCACCCAGATCAACCGCCTGCTGGCCGAGATCACTCGCCTGTACGTCGAGGCCGGTTATATCGCCAGCCGCCCGTACCTGATCAGCACCCCGGCTGCCGGGCAACCGCTGGATATCCATGTCGAAGAAGGCTACCTGGAAGCCATCGAACTGGCCGACCAAAGCTTGCCCGTGTCCCTGGCCGGCGCCTTCCCCGGGCTGCTCGGCAAACCACTGAACCTGCGCGACCTGGAGCAAGGCCTGGACCAGCTCAACCGCCTGCGCTCGGTGGACCTCACCGCGGATATCGCCCCTGGCCGTGAACCTGGTGCCTCGCGCATCATCCTGCGTTCGCGCAGTAGCGCCTCACGTTGGGGGCTGGGCCTGGGAGTGGATAACCTTGGCAGCGCCGGCACCGGGCGTGATCGCAACGCCATCAGCCTGAGCCTGGACAGCCCGCTGCAGCTCAACGATTCACTCAACCTGAGCTTCAGCGACACGCTCAACCACGGCCCGCGTTACAGCCGCAGCAACAGCCTGTTTTATTCGATCCCCTACGGCTACTGGACCTACAGCCTGTTCGCCAGCCATGCCGAATACCGCTCACCGCTCAAGGTCAGCAGCACCACGCTGTACAACAGCGGCCGTACCGATCAGATCAGCCTGCGCACCGACCGCGTGTTGTGGCGCGACCAGGGCCATCAACTCAGCGCCAACCTGCAACTGGCCTACAAGGACGTCGACAGCTACTTGCAAAAGGTCCGCTTGGGCATCCAGAGCCCAACGCTGAGCGTGGCCGAGGCCGGTTTGAACCTGTTCTGGCTCAACAGCGCGGTGTGGAACCTGGACGTCAATTACGCCCAGGGCCTGACCTGGTTCGGCGCTGATCGCGACGCTGACCAAGTGCAGGAAAACCTGCCCCAGGCGCAGTTTCACAAGTACCGCGCCAACCTCACTCAATGGCGCAACGGCCAATGGCGCACGCAACCCTGGCAGTGGCAAAGCCAGCTGTCTGCGCAATACAGCCCGGACCGTTTGCCTGCCATTGAGCAACTGCTGGGCACCGACGATTCGGCTGTGCGTGGCTACCGCGAAAACAGTGCCTCGGGCGCCATCGGTGCGGTGTGGCGCAACACCTTGCGCCTGCCGCTCAACAGCGACCTGCCGGTAAAAATCACCCCGCGCCTGGGCCTGGACAACGGTTGGGTCAAGCGCGAACACGGCGCCCCGGGCCAACGCCTGAGCGGCGCGAGTGCCGGGCTCAACCTGAGCTGGAAGAACGTGCAGCTCGACGTCGATTACCAACGCAATTTGCACACGCCAACAGGCTTTGGCCAGGAGCCGGAGGTCTGGCTGACGCGCCTTAGCTTGCAGATATGAGCGTGCAGATATGAGTGTGCAGATTTAAACCAACACCCGATTAGCCTGAAACAACCGCCGTACCTGACCACCCCAGTAGCGTTGCAACGAACAACGCACGAGGCGGATCAGCCAACATAGAGCGAACTTACTTATGCCGACTGACACCCACACGTTTCACCTTTCACCCCAGGGCAAACTGCGCTGGGCCATCGCCAGCCTGTTCCTGCTGCCGCAACTGGTACTGGCCGCCGGCATCACCGTGGTCGAAGGGCCTGGCGGGATACCGCAACTGCAAAACCAGCAGGGCGTGCCCATCGTCAATATCGTCGCGCCGAATGCCGGCGGCCTGTCCCATAACCAGTTCCTGGATTACAACGTCGACCGCCAGGGCGTGGTGCTGAACAACGCCCTGCAGGCCGGCCAGTCGCAACTCGCCGGGCAACTGGCGGCGAACCCGCAGTTCCAGGGCCAGGCGGCGAGCGTGATCCTCAACGAAGTGATCAGCCGCAACGCCTCGACCTTAAACGGCGCCCAAGAGATTTTCGGTAAGGCGGCCGATTATGTGTTGGCCAACCCCAACGGTATTTCGGTGAATGGCGGGAGCTTCATCAACACCCCGAACGCCAACCTGGTGGTGGGCCGCCCCGAACTCAATGACGGCAAGCTGCAAGCCTTGGACACCCGCGACGCAAGCGGCCAACTGACGGTGCACGGCCAAGGCCTGCAAAACCGCGCGGGCTCGATCAACCTGATCGCGCCGCGCATCGACAGCGACGGGCGCTTGAGTGCCCGCGATCAACTGAACCTCACCGCAGGCCGCAACCAGGTCGACTTCGCCAGTGGGCAAGTGCGCCAGGTCGACCCCGCCAGCAAGACCCAGGACCAGCGCATCGACGCCAGCCTGTTTGGGGCGATGCAGGCCGGACGCATCAACATCATCAGCACGGCCGAAGGTGCTGGCGTGCGCGTAGGCGCGGTGCAGGTGGAAGGTCGTGACGGGGTCAACGTCAGCTCGGCCGGCGACCTCGACATCAGCGGCCAGGTCCACGCCAACAGCCTGGACGCCACCCGTGCCGGCGTGCGAAGCCAGCATGGCGATGTGGACTTGCACAGCGCCAAGGATTTGAACCTGGCCGCCACCGACGTCAGTGGGCGCAACGTCAAGCTCGACGCCGGTCGCAACCTGACCCTCAGTAGCCTGGAAAGCCGCAAACTCCAGGAAAAACGTGAACAGTGGGACAACAGCAACTTCCTGTTCACCTACGAAACCTACGACCGCACCACCACTGATAAAGACTCGCGCCAGCACGGTAACAAGGTCGTAGCGCAGCAGGATGCAACGCTGTCTTCCGGCGCCAAGGCCGAGATCAAGGCCAGCCAAGTCGAAGCGGGCAATGCCTTACGTGTCAACAGCGGCGCCGACCTGCTGGTGAACGCCGCGACTGAAACCCATGAAACCCGCGATCAGGGCAACCATCGCAAACATCTGTGGAAAGCCAACTGGGATAAATCTTCCAGCGAGCAACGCAGCGTCACCAGCAGCCTCAAGGCCGGCAAAACGCTGGAGCTGACCAGCCAGCAGAAACTGCAATTGCAAGGCGCCGAACTGAAAACACCCGGCGATATTCAATTGGCCGGCCGCCAAGTGGAGATCAGCAGCGCCAGCCGCACCCAGGTAAGCCGCGACAACGCTTACTCCGGCGACCTGACCGGCGGCAGCTTCTTTGGCAAGAGCGGCGACGGCGACAAGGGCAAAACCTTGAACACCGGCAGCAAGGTCAACGCCGACGGCAAACTGCTCGTCAAGGCCGACGACGTGCGCATCAGCGGCAGCCAGGCGCGTGGCGGCAAGCAGGCCAGCGTGATCAGCGACAAAGGCTCGCTGGTGATCGACGGCGTAAAAGACACCTCCCACGACAATAGCTACAGCAACGACAGCAAGTTCTTCGGCATTTCCAAGGATGAAAGCCGCAAGCAACTCAAGGACAGCACTGTCGTGGCCAGCAACCTGCGCTCGGACAGCAACCTCAAGCTGCAAAGCGCCAAGGACATTCAAGTCAGTGGCTCTCAGGTCTCGGCCGCCGGTAAATTACAGGCGGACGCCAAGGGCGATATCAAGATCGCTTCGGCTGACAACACCACACACGACACCACCACCACTCACACCCGTGGTTTCGATGGCTACGCCAAGGAAAACGCCGAAGGCACTCGCCAGTACCGCGCTGGCGTGAGCTTTGAGGACCAGCAGCAAACCAGCAAGACCGACACCACAAAACAACAAGCTTCCAGCCTCAGCGGCGCCAGCGTGGCGGTCACCGCCGATGGCAATGTGAGCATCAAGGGTTCCGGCGTCCAAGCCACCCAGGGCGATGCAATTTTGAGCGGCAAAAACGTCGAGTTGCTGGCGACCGATAACAGCACGCGCAACACCACCGACAAAACCACCACCGGCGGTGGCGTGTACTACACCGGCGGTCTGGACAAGGCTGGCAACGGCGCGCAGTTCAGCCATCAAAGCAGCCACGACAACAGCAGCAACACCACCGCGCAAACCAGCAACGTGGCAGCGGCTGGCAAACTGACCATCAACGCCGGCAACACCCTCACCAGCCAGGGCGCGCAGGTCAAGGCAGGCTCCGAATTGCAGGTCAACGCCGGCACCGTCGATAACCAGGCGGCGCACAACAGCCAGACCAGTACCCACAAGGAAAACGGTTGGACCGCCGATGTCGGCGTCAATGTCGAATACAAAGGCATCACCCGACCAATCGAAAAAGCCGTCGAAGGTGTGGCCCAGGCCAAATTCCATCAACCCGGTTTGCTCGATGCTTTCGAGCAGCCGAATGTCGGGCTGGACGTGGAAGTCGGTCACACCAACAAGACCCGCACCCAGCAGGACAGCACGGCGGTGGTCAGCCAGTTCAGTGGCGCCACGGTGCAGGTCGATGTCGCCGGTAAGTTGCAGGATGAAGGCACTCAGTACCGCGCCACCGATGGCGGGCTGAAGATCGATGCCGGCGAGCATATCGCCAGCGCCGCAGCCAACACCCACAGCAGCAGCGAACAAAGCGTGGACGCCAAGGCAGGCGTGCGGGTCTACACCACCACCGGTGAAGACGTGAACGTGCGCGGCAGCGGCGCAGGCGGCAGCAGCGATGTGCGCGAAGCCAGCAGCACGGCGGTGGTCGGCAGCTACGCGGGCACTCAGGGCGTGAACATCACGGCCAAGTCCGATGCGCGTTACGCGGGCAGCCAGTTCAACGGTGGCCAGGCGGGCGTCAACCTCAAGGCCGGTGGCGAGTTGGCGCTTGATCAGGCCAGCGACACGCAAAGCACATCCAGCAACAGCCTGCGCGGTAATGGTTCATTGACCGTGGGCACCGCACCGGGCACCAACGGTACCAACGTCAACCTCGGTGCTGGTGTGCAACTGGATAACAAGCAGCTGGCCACCCAAGACAGCCAGGCGCGGGTCGCGACGCTTCAAGGCAGCGGGCCGATCCAGCTCAGCAGCGGCGCCGACATGACCCTGCAAGGCACGCAGATCGCCAGCAACGGTGATATCAGCCTGAATGCCGGCGGCAAGCTGGACCTGCAAGCGGCCACCAATACGCATGTCAGCAATGGCAGCAACCTCGGCGGCGGCCTGAGCGTCGGTGCCGGAAAAACCAGTGGCGCCGACAGCAGCGCCAAGACTGGCAGCCTGAGTGCCAACTTCAATATCGGCAAGGTGGCGGAAAACGATCAGGGCGTGGTTGTCGGGCAGTTGCACAGCAAGGGCAACGTGAGCCTCTCCAGCGCCGATGATCTCCATCTGCAAGGTACGCAGATTGCCGCCAAAACGGTCACCCTCGATGCGCAAAACGGCGGCATCCTGCAAGAGTCGGCGCAATCCACCCAGGCTCACAACAGCTGGGGCGTGACCCTCGGCGCGGGTGGCAGCGGCGGTAAAACAACACGGGGCGACGCCGGTGAACACGACACACCCAAGACCCAGCTGGGCATCAATGCCCGCGCCAAGGTCGATGTGGACCACGTGCAAGGCACCACCCAGCACGACAGCCTGATCAAGGCCGATAGCGTAGCCATCAACAGTGCCGGTGATACCCATCTGGCGGGTGCGCGGATAGAGGCGGATCAGGTCAGCGGCAACGTCGGCGGGGATCTTGTGGTCGAGAGCCGCAAAGATCACGTCAGCAGCACTAAGGTCAACGTCGACGCCAAGCTTGATGTCGAAAAAAACCAACCCGGCGTGGTCAACAAGCTCGCCAAGACCACCGGCCCGCTCAAGGACAAGGTGCAAGCCAAGGCCGAGGGCGCGTTCGACAAGCATCGGGAGAAGTTGGAAAACGCCGTCGACAAAGGCACCGAGCACCTCGCTTCGGCCAAGGACAGCGTGATCAACGCCAAGGAGCGCCTGGGCGAAAAGCTCAGCCGCAGTGGCAGCTACGAGGTGAATCCTGAACCCCGTGGCGCCTTTGGCACCCGCGTGGACCAGGCCAAGACCTACCTCGCGGACAAGAAAGATGCACTGGGCACGCGCCTGTCCAGCTTCAAGGACAAAGTCTGGCCAAAAACCAGCGACAGCTACACCGTCAGCGGCAAGGACACCGCCGGCAGCAAGGTGGCCGATACCGCGCAAAACGTACTGTTCGGTGACAAGAGCGGCAACACCAGCTACACGCCGACGCTGAACCTGGACGTCAGCCACGTGGTGAAAGACAGCGTTAATCAGGCCTCGGGCATTCGCGGTGCTCAGGGCGTAAACCTTGAAGTGGCTGGCGACACACGGCTGACTGGCGCGCGGATCAGCGCCGAAAGCGGCAAGGTTGAGTTGGGCGGTTCCAAAGTGACGGCGACGACGTTGGCAGGCAGCGACTATCGCGCCGATGTCGGGCTGAACCTGTCGAAATCGCCGGTCAACCTGGCGCTGGGCGCCAAGGACGAACTGACCCAGAAACAGGACGACGCCACACGCAAGGATCAGGCTTTCAACCTTGGGCCGCTGCGGGTCGGCGGGCACAGTGACCAGCAGGAATTACAGGCGGGGATTGACCAGAAAGGCAGCTAAGTAGCATCGCCTGGGTGACAGCAGCCATGCTCGCTGCCACCCAGGCAAACATTTCTAAATGTTTCTTCATAAAGCCAAACCGTCATTAAACAGCAACATATCAGGAATTAAATCGTCACGTCTTAGACAGGTGGGCCTACCCACTTACCCCTTACCTTGAGGTGTTGTCGTGATGTTGCCGACTAAAAAAAGTCTGTCTGTATTGTTGAGCGCCCTGTGCCTGAGCGGCATGGCCCACGCCACCGACGTTACCGGTGCCGGCTCCAGCTTCGTCTACCCGGTGCTGTCCAAGTGGTCGCAGGACTACAGCAAGAACTCCAGCAACCGCATCAACTATCAGTCGATCGGCTCCGGCGGCGGCATCGCCCAGATCAAGGCAGCCACCGTTGACTTCGGCGCCTCTGACGCACCACTGTCGGCCGACGATCTCAAAGCCGGCGGCCTGGGTCAGTTTCCCAGCGTGATCGGCGGCATCGTGCCGGTGATGAACGTCGAAGGCGTGGCCGCAGGCCAGCTGAAACTCGACGGCGACACCCTGGCAAAGATCTTCCTCGGTGACATCAAGGCCTGGAACGACCCTGCCATCGCCGCGCTCAACCCTGGTGTGAAGTTGCCAAGCGCAAACATCACCGTGGTGCACCGTTCGGACGGCTCCGGCACCTCGTATAACTTCACCAACTACCTGGCCAAAGTCAGCGACAGCTGGAAAACCAGGATTGGTTTCGGCACCACCGTACCGTGGCCGGTCGGTGTGGGCGGCAAGGGCAACGAAGGCGTTTCGGCCTACGTGAAGCAGATCAAGAACTCGATCGGCTTTGTGGAATACGCCTACGCCCTGCAGAACAAAATGACCTTTGCCTCACTGAAGAACGCGTCCGGCAAGTTCGTCGAGCCTAACGCCAAGGCGTTCCAGGCCGCCGCCGACACCGCCGACTGGGCCAGTGCCAAAGACTTCAACCTGATCATGACCAACGCCCCAGGTGAAGGCGCATGGCCGATCACGGCCACCACCTGGATCATCATGTACAAGCAGCCCAAGAATGCCGAGCAAAGCCAGGCGGCGTTCAACTTCTTCAAGTGGTCGCTGGAAAAAGGCCAGGAACAGGCTGCGGCCCTGGACTACGTCGCATTGCCGGGCTCCCTGGTGTCGCGAATCGAAGATTACTGGAAGTCTGACTTCGCCCACTGATTCGCCCTACGACCGCCTTCCTCGATAACTGAGGAAGGCGCTGAGCACCTCTGATATGAACGACACGGTCCACACCCTGGTTATGACTACTCACGCGAGCGACACCGGGGGCGACCGCCGCGCCGCCCGCGATCAACGCCACGACCTGTGGTTCAAACGCTCGATGTTCGGTGCCGCCATGCTGGTACTGGCGCTGCTGGGCGCCATTGCCGCCTCGACCCTGTGGGGCGGCGGGCTGGCGTTCAAGACGTTTGGTTTCGGTTTCATCACCAGCACCGAGTGGGATGCCGTCAATAACCACTTTGGTGCCGTGGTGCCGATTTACGGCACCTTGGTCACCTCCTTTCTCGCCTTGCTGATTGCCGTTCCGGTGAGTTTCGGCATCGCAATTTTTCTCACGGAAGTTGCGCCGCCCTGGCTGAAAATGCCGGTGGCCTCGGCGATTGAGCTGCTCGCCGGTATCCCGTCGATCATCTATGGCATGTGGGGTTTGTTTGTGTTCGGGCCTTTCATGGCCGAACACCTGTCGCCGTTGATCAATGACTACCTGGGCGCCCTGCCCTTTGTTGGCTCGCTGTTCCAGGGGCCGCCACTGGGAATCGGCATGCTCACCGCCGGCATTGTGCTGGCGGTGATGATCATGCCGTTTATCACCTCGGTGATGCATGAGGTGTTTCGCAGCGTGCCCACGCAGTTGAAAGAATCCGCCTACGCCTTGGGCAGCACGACGTGGGAAGTGGTGTGGGACATTGTTCTGCCTTACACCCGCTCTGCGGTGGTCGGCGGTATCTTCCTCGGCCTGGGCCGCGCCCTTGGCGAGACCATGGCGGTGACCTTCGTATTGGGTAACGCACAACAGTTTTCCGCCTCGTTGCTGATGCCCAGCAGTTCCATCGCCTCGGTCATCGCCAACGAATTCAGCGAGGCCTACACCGACCTGCATCGCTCTGCGCTGATTGCCTTGGGTTTCCTGCTGTTTATCGTGACCTTCGTCGTGCTCGCGCTCGCGCGACTGCTGCTGATGCGCCTGTCGCGCAAGGAAGGGTTATGAACGCCAACGAACGCCTGTATCGCAAACGCGCATTTAAAAATGGCGTGGCCATGTTCCTCAGTTGCGGCGCCACCGCCTTTGGCTTGCTGTGGCTGACGTGGATTCTGCTGACCACCATTATCAACGGGTTCCAGGCCCTGAACCTGCGCCTGTTTACCCAGATGACCCCACCGCCCGGCACCGAGGGCGGCCTGGCCAATGCGTTTTATGGCAGCGCGTTGATGTCGGGTATCGCGTTGCTGATCGGTACGCCCATCGGGCTGATGGCCGGCATCTGGCTGGCAGAGTTCGCACGCCACTCGCGCCTGGGGACTACGGTGCGTTTCATCAATGACATCCTGCTGTCCGCCCCCTCGATTGTGCTGGGTTTGTTCATCTACACCGGGGTCATCCTGCCGCTGAACCTGCTGACCAATCATCAGGTCGGCTTCTCTGCCATCGCCGGTGCGCTGGCGCTGGCGCTGCTGGTGATTCCGGTGGTGGTGCGCACCACCGATGAAATGCTCCAGCTGCAACCCTCCACCATGCGCGAGGCGGCCCTGGCACTCGGTGTACCGCAGTGGAAGCTGACGCTGCAAATCGTGCTGCGGGCGGCCAAGGCCGGCGTGGTCACCGGCATCCTGCTCGCCCTGGCGCGCATTACCGGGGAAACCGCGCCGCTGCTGTTCACCGCCTTTGGCAATCAGTTCTGGAGCAGCAACCTGCTCAAGCCGATCGCCAGCGTGCCCGTGGTTATTTTTCAATACGCCATGAGCCCGTTCGACGACTGGCATGCACTTGCCTGGGCCGGCGCATTGGTCCTGACGTTGTTCGTGCTGGTACTCAGCCTGGCATCCCGCCTGATTCTTTTACGCAATAGGTCTCACTGATGGACGCCACCGGCATTGCTCCCGACAAAACCAAAATCCAGGTGCGTGGGTTGGAGTTCTTCTACAACAACCAACGCTCGCTCAAATCCATCAACATGGATATTCCGGAAAAGCGCATTACCGCCATCATCGGGCCTTCGGGCTGCGGCAAGTCCACCATGCTGCGGGTGTTCAACCGCATCTACTCGATGTATCCCAAGCAGGAAGCGCGCGGCGAAGTGCTGCTCAATGGCGAAAACATCCTCGCCCCCGGCTACTCGATGAACCGCCTGCGCAGCCACGTAGGCATGGTGTTCCAGAAGCCGGTACCGTTTCCGATGTCGATCTACGACAACATCGCCTACGCAGTGCGTCATCACGAAAAACTCTCGCGCCGCGAAATGAACGACCGCGTCGAACAGGCCCTGCGTGGCGGCGCGCTGTGGGATGAGGTCAAAGACAAACTCAACCAGAGCGCCCAGAGCCTCTCCGGCGGCCAGCAACAACGGCTGTGCATCGCCCGCACCATCGCGCTGCGCCCGCAGGTGCTGCTGCTGGACGAACCAACCTCCGCCCTCGACCCGATTTCCACCGGGCGTATCGAACAGTTGATTACGGAATTGAAGGCGCAGTACACGGTGATCATCGTGACCCACAACATGCAGCAGGCCGCGCGGGTGTCGGACAGCACCGCGTTTATGTTCATGGGGGAATTGATTGAGCATGGCAAGACCGATCAGATCTTTACCACGCCGAAGATGAAGCAGACGGAGGACTATATTACGGGGCGGTTTGGCTAAGGCCGGGCAACGAGCCGTCTCTTGGAGGCGGTTTTTTACCAGCGCCAAATTGCAGGCAAAAAAAAACCCGGAAATCCTCACTTGCGTGGGCCTTCCGGATTTTCTAAACCGCCAAAAATGGTGGGTCGTGTGGGATTCGAACCTACGACCAATTGGTTAAAAGCCAACTGCTCTACCAACTGAGCTAACGACCCGCTGTGTGGTGGCGCGTATAATACTGATTTCTAAGGATTATTCAACACCTTATTTTAAATAAATCAGAAATAACGCGTTGGGTCCGCAATTGCGGCGTTTTTGAAGCCTTCTGCTCGCAGTCTGCAAGCGTCACATTTCCCACAGGCACGACCGGAATCGTCTGCCTGGTAGCAGGAAACTGTCAGCGCGTAATCGACGCCCAGTCCTACGCCAGCCTTCACGATGTCTGCCTTGCTCATGTTCTGCAGCGGCGCCTGAATGCGGAATCCCTGCCCTTCCACTCCGGCCTTGGTCGCCAGGTTGGCCATGCGTTCGAATGCCTCGACGTATTCCGGACGGCAGTCCGGGTAGCCGTTGTAGTCGAGGGCATTAACGCCAATGAAGATGTCGCGGGCTTTCAATACTTCGGCCCAGCCAAGCGCGAGGGACAGGAATACGGTGTTGCGCGCCGGCACGTAGGTCAACGGAATGCCTTCGCTGGGCGCTTCAGGCACATTGATGCTGCTGTCCGTCAGGGCCGAGCCGCCGATGCCGTTGAGGTTGAGGCCGATCACCTTGTGCTCGACCACGCCCAGCTCACGGGCAACACGCTCGGCGGCGTGCAGCTCGGCGCGGTGGCGTTGGCCGTAGTCGAAACTCAGGGTGTAGCAGCTGTAGCCTTGGGCGCGGACCATGGCCACCAGCGTGGCGGAATCCAGACCGCCAGAGAGCAGGATGACCGCGCGCTTTTGCTCGGTCATGTCAGCGCCCCGGCTCGTCGTTCCACAGGTATTTGTGCAACTGCAATTGCAGGCGCACCGGCAGGTTGTCCGCCACGACCCAATCGGCCAGGTCGCGGGCGTTGAGGTCATGGTGGCTCGGCGAGAACAACACCTCGCCGGCACGGCGGTCGAGGTTGTACTGGATCAGCTTGGAGGCCGCCCAGTCATAGTCATCCCGCGAACAAATCACGAACTTGACCTGATCGTTGGCCGTCAGCAAATCCATGTTGTCGTAGAGGTTGCGGTGCGCTTCCTTGGAGCCCGGGGTCTTGAGGTCGACCACCCGGCTCACGCGCGCGTCAACCGCGGAGATATCCAGGGCGCCGCTGGTTTCCAGTGAAACCTCATAGCCAGCGTCACACAGCCGCTTGAGCAACGGGATGGCATTCGGCTGGGCCAGGGGCTCACCACCGGTCACACAGACGTAGCGCGGCTTGAAGCCGGCAACCTGCTCGATGATGTCGTCGAGGGTGCGCACGGTGCCACCGCTGAAGGCGTAGGCGCTGTCACAGTATTGGCAACGCAACGGGCAGCCGGTCAACCGTACAAATACGGTAGGCAGGCCAGCGGTACGCGTTTCACCCTGTAACGAGTAAAAAACTTCGGTAATACGTAATGTGTCTTGCATAGTCGCCACGGGCGTAACAGCTAAACAGGCTGTCCGCCTCCGTCAGGCACTTCAAGGAACCCCGCCAACGCGTAGGCCCCAAAAAGCGTGTTTCATAAAAGGGCGTGGATTCTAACGAAAAAACCCGCGCCAGGCGCGGGTTTCTTCTAAACGGGTTGCATCGCTTACAAGCGCTGCAGATCCCGCTGGGCCAACTGGGCTGCGGAGGTACCCGGATATTGGGCAACCACCTGTTGCAAAATGCCTTTGACCTTGTCGGTGTGACCCAGGCGGCGTTCTACATCAGCCAGTTTATACAGCGAGTCAGGCACCTTGGCATGCTTTGGGTACAGCTGGCTGACCTTGGCAAATGCCTGGCCTGCCGCTTGCAAATCACCCTTTGCCAGGTTCACCTCACCCAGCCAGTACTGGGCATTGCCCGCGTATTGGCTGTTAGGGTATTTGCGCAGGAATGCGGTAAAGGCCTGGCTGGCCTTATCGAAATCCTTGGCTTTGATCAGGTCAAAAGCTGCGTCGTAATACAGCTTTTCCTTGGCCGGATCACCCGGTTCGCTGCTGGCAGCAGGCGCTTGGCTAGCCGCTGCGCCTGCTGCTGCACCACCGGCGGCAGCGCTTGGCGCGCCACCGGCAGAAGAATTATCAGGAGTTGCGGCAGGTGTTACGCCGGCTCCAATGCGTCGATCAAGATCCTGGTAACGCTCCAGGCCTTCTTGCTTCAGCTGGTTCACTTGGTTCTGCAAGATCTCAATGGTGCCTTGTTGCTGCGACAATTGATCCTGCATACGTTGCAGCTGGTTGAACAGTTCGCCCTGTGCCGAGGGAGCGGCAGTTGCCGGTCCCCCAGCATAGGCGCCGTTCGTGCCATAACCCGCTGGCGGATAACTGCTCCCGCTATTGTTATAGCCAGAGTTGCTATCTTCCACAGGAACCGCAGCCCACACCGCAAGCGGTGCGAGGCTGAGAGCCAATACAGTTAGAGCACGACGGCACGTTCGCATGACGAATTACTTACGCAGTTCGACGCGACGGTTTTGAGCCCACGACTGTTCGTCGTTGCCAGTTGCAACTGGACGCTCTTTACCGTAGGAAACCAGTTCCAGTTGGCCTGGAGCAACACCTTGCAGTACCAGGTAGCGTTGAACGGCTTTCGCACGACGCTCGCCCAGTGCCATGTTGTACTCACGAGTACCACGGGCGTCAGTGTTACCTTCCAGAACAACGCGAGCGCCGTTAGCTTTCAGGTCCTTCGCGTGAACGTCCAGAGCGCGCATGGCTTCTGGCTTCAGGTCAGAACTGTCGTATTCGAAGTAGAAAGTGGTGATAGCGCGCAGAGCAGCTTCTTCGCTCAGGGAGCCGTCAACTGCACCAGTGTTAGCGCCGTAACCAGCGTTTGGATCAACAGCTGCGCCTTCACCGGCATTGTCGCCGCCTTTAGACGAGCAACCAACGGCTACGGACAGAGCCAGAGCCAGAGCAGCAAACTTACCAAACTTCAGCATTTCCATCGTGAAACTCCTAATGAACCCCAGTGTGTTAAGCAATTCTTTTTGTAGCGCCGCGTCAGTTCAGGTAAGGGGACCAGGATGGTTCTCTGACTTCGCCTTGTGCGGTAGGAAGCGGGAGCCTTACGCGTCCATTAATGGACACGAGCATCAAGACTCCCCGGCCCTGCTGGCGGGTGGCGTAGATTACCATGGTGCCGTTGGGCGCAACAGTGGCTGACTCATCAAGGTTGGTATCTGTGAGGATTTTTACCGTTCCACGCTGCAAATCCTGGGCCGCAACCCGGAAATTAGTGAAACCATCCTGACGGTGAATCATCACCAACGTCTTTTCATCGGCCGAAAGCTTAGGGTTGGCATTGTAGTTACCAATAAAGGTCACGCGTTCCGCGCCACCGCCACCTACGCTTGTTTTGTAGATTTGAGGCTTGCCGCCACGGTCGGAGGTGAAGTAGATGGTCGAACCATCCTTACCCCAGAACGGTTCGGTATTGATGCCCGGGCCACTGGTTACACGGCTGATCTGGCGCGAAGCCATGTTCATCACGTAAATGTCCGGGTTGCCGTCCTTGGACAGTACGAACGCCAGGCGCGAACCATCCGGCGACCACGCAGGGGCACCGTTGAGGCCTTCAAAGTTGGTGATCTGCTCACGACGACCCGTATCGATGTGCTGCACGAAAATGCGCGGGCGGCGCTGTTCGAACGACACATAGGCAATACGCTTGCCGTCCGGCGCGAAGCGCGGCGACAGGATTGGCTCACGCGACTGCAGCAAGGTCACGGCGCGGGCGCCGTCGTAGTCCGAACGCTGCAAGGTGTAACGCGTGTTGTCTACGGAGAAACGCTCAGCCGTTACATAAAGCAGACGTGTCGAGAACGCACCCTTGATACCGGTGAGTTTTTCAAACGACTGGTCCGAGATGTAGTGCGCCATGTCCCGCAGTTGTTCGGCGGTGCCCGATACGCTGCCGGTCAAGACCTGCTGCTCGGTGGCCACGTTGAACAACGTGTACTGGATTTGCAGGCGACCGCCGGCCGGCGTAATGCTGCCGACCATCAGGTACTGGGCGCCTACCGCTTTCCAGTCACGGAAAATGACTTCGCTGGCCTGGGTCGGCTGGCTGATCATGTTGCCTTTTGGAATAGGCGCGTAGTAGCCGGAGTTGCGCAGGTCGTCGCTGACGATCTGGGCCATGTCATCCGGCAGCACGCTGCCGCCCTGCCAACCGAACGGCACTACCGCGATCGGGGTGGCCCGATCGCTACCGCTGGTGACCAGAATGTTCTTTTCATCCGCCGCCGCTATCCCTGCCATACAGCAAATAACGACAAGCATTCCTCGAAGAAGGTTTCTCACAAGGCTAGATCCTCAGGTGTGAATGTCATCTTGAATGAACGATAGGGAGCGAAGTCGCTTGGTTTCATTCCCTGCATCTCGGTCAACCGGCCAATGTTCTTGACCGCGGCAACCGCCGAACTGTCGAACGAACCGTCACCACTGGACTTGGACACGCTGACCGAAGTCACCGTACCGTCCGGCAACATGCCGATCTGCAGCACTACTGTCATGCCTTTACGTGCCGAAGGTGGACGTGTCCAACCTTCCGCTGCCCGTGCCCGAATCAGGTCGTCGAAACTGCCCGCGACTTCATCGCCACGTTCATCGGCCAAGGCTTGCTGACGCTGCGGCGTGTCGGAGAGCAAATCTGCCAAGGCCTGGGCCTTTTTCTCTTCGGCGGATTTACGCGCTGCTTCCTGGGCCTTTTTCTTGCTGGCGTCGGCGGCAGCTTTCTTCTTCGCGTCGTCGGCGACTTTCTTCTTCGCCTCGTCTGCTTCAGCTTTTTTCTTGGCGTCTTCGGCGGCTTTCTTCTTCGCGTCTTCGACTATCTTCTTCTTGGCGTCTTCAGCGGCCTTTTTCTTGGCCTCTTCTTCGGCAGCTTTTTTGGCTTCTTCTTCAGACTTCTTCTTGGCTATATCAGCCAATTGTTTCTCTTCAGCCTTTTTAGCTTCGGCAGCTTTATCGGCTTTTTTGGCTTCATCAGCCTTTTTGGCCTCGTCAGCTTTCTTGGCTTCGTCAGCCTTTTTCGATTCCTCGGCCTTTTGAGCCGCCTCTTCTTTCTTTTGTTCCGCAGCAGCCTTCACCGCTTCCTGCTCGACCTTCTTCTGTTCCATCTGCTCGACTTCGGTCTGGCGCGCAGCCGACTTCTGGGCCTCACCCGCAATCTTTTGATTGGTCTGGGTGGTGGCCTGACTTTTCGATTTCAGCTGATACAGGGTCGCCTGCACGATCGGCTTGGCTGGCGGCAGGTCCGGGGTCATGGCAAAGCTGACGAACAGCATGCCAAACACCAGGACGTGCAGGGCAATTGCCCAGACGCTAGGCCAGAAGTAGCTTTCCGAGGCGGACGGCTCTCGCTGTTGCTGCATCAGGGCGCCTCGGTAATCAAGCCAACGTTACCCACGCCGGCCTTCTGCAGCCCGCCCATGGCGCCCATGACGGAACCATAGTCGACCACTTTGTCGCCGCGAATGAACACTTGCGTGTGCTTGCCGCCTTCGTTGCCGGACCGGATGATCTTGGTCACGGCGTCCGTCATCTGCGGCAAGGTCATGGCCTTGTCCTGCTGTTTCTGGGTGTCGACTTCGCTGCCAAGGTTCCAGTAATAGGTCTTGTCAGCCTTGATCGAAATGGTCAGGACCTGGGTGTTGTTGTCTTGCGGCAAGGCTTCGCTGGAAACCTTGGGCAGATCAACCTTCACGCCCTGATTGAGCATCGGCGCGGTCACCATGAAGATAACCAGCAGCACCAGCATCACGTCGATGTAAGGCACTACGTTCATCTCGGCGACCGGCTTGCGCTTTTTGCGAGCTCGAGCGATTAAAGCCATTGGAAATTACCTGCTTATTCTTCGCTGGTGTGCACTTTACGGTGCAGGATCGCCTGGAATTCATCGGCGAAGGTGTAGTAACGGCTGATCAAGGTTTCGCCACGAGCGGCAAAACGGTTGTAAGCAATTACTGCGGGAATAGCGGCGAACAGGCCGATCGCGGTGGCGATCAAGGCCTCGGCGATACCCGGGGCCACGGTGGCCAGGGTCGCTTGTTGCGCCTGGGCCAGGCCACGGAAGGAGTTCATGATGCCCCACACGGTACCGAACAGGCCGATGTACGGGCTCACGGAACCGACGGTGGCGAGGAACGGCAAGCTTTGTTCAAGCTTTTCTTCTTCGCGGGAGATGGCAACGCGCATGGCACGGGCCACGCCTTCCATGACCGCTTCCGGGTCAACACCCGGTTGCTGGCGCAGGCGCGAGAATTCCTTGAAACCGGCGCGGAAGATCTGCTCTACGCCCGAATCCGGGTCCGGGTTGCTACCGGCCTGACGGTACAGCTTGGACAGGTCGATACCCGACCAGAAGCGCTCCTCGAAGCTCTCCAGGGCACGTCGACCGGCACGCAGCAGGTTGCTGCGCTGAAAAATCATGACCCAAGAGGTAACCGATGCGGCTACCAGGACCAGCATCACCAGTTGAACCACAACACTGGCATTGCTGACCAGGCTCCACATGGAGGAATGGTCGACGACGGTAGGTTCCACGCTAAATCTCCTGCTTTGATTGTTTACCCGCGCCGCTTACGCCGGCAAAGGCCGCACGTAGAGCTTCGGGAATGGCCCGGGGTTTCAAACTATTGGTGCGCACACAAGCCACCAGGAACTGCCCCTCACAGAGCAGCGTTGCATCCGTTGCCCGCCTGACCTGCTGTTTAAAGCGCAGGCTGACACGGTTCAATTCGATAACTTCAGCGCTGACCAGCAATTCGTCGTCCAGTCGCGCCGGTGCGTGGTAGCGCGCCTCGCTGGAATGCACGACGAATAACAGGTCCTCCCCTGCCAGCTGGGATTGGGCAAAGCCCAGCTCCCGTAGCCGCTCGGTTCGAGCCCGCTCCATGAACTTGAGGTAGTTAACGTAATAAACGATGCCGCCGGCATCGGTGTCCTCGTAATAAACGCGACAGCGATGTGCGAACGACTGATCCCCGTTTTGCGCGCGCATACTCTAGTGCTTACTCCTCAGGTTGCCAATCCGGCTGGGCAACTGTTTTTGCATTCTATTCAGCATTTCTAATGACTGAATGACGACACCAGCCACTAGGACAGCACAAACTTCAGATAAATCGTCTGGCGTGGTGTTTTTAATCGTCCACTGCATCGAGGAATTCGTCTACTACAGGCATCTCGCCCAATCGTGACGGAATGTTTAACCCGAAGTGCAAATAGGCGTGGCGCGTGACCACGCGGCCCCTTGGCGTACGCATGATGTAACCCTGTTGGATCAGGTACGGCTCCAGCACATCCTCAATGGTATGGCGCTCCTCACTGATCGCCGCTGCCAGGCTGTCCACACCGACCGGGCCGCCGTCGAACTTCTCGATCATGGTCAAGAGTAGACGTCGATCCTGGTGGTCGAAGCCATGCTCATCCACATCCAGCAGGTTCAAGGCCAAATCCGCCACGGCCTTGGTGATATGCCCCTTGGCCCGCACCTCGGCAAAATCGCGCACACGACGCAGCAAGCGGTTGGCGATACGCGGCGTACCACGGGCGCGGCGGGCGATTTCGAACGCGCCTTCCGGGTCCAGTGGCAACCCCAGGATGCCCGCCGAACGGCTGACAATCGTCGCAAGATCGGCAGTGCTATAGAACTCTAGACGTTGAACAATGCCGAAACGGTCTCGCAGCGGGTTGGTCAGCATCCCGGCGCGTGTGGTGGCGCCGACCAACGTGAACGGCGGCAGGTCGAGCTTGATCGAGCGGGCCGCAGGGCCTTCACCGATCATGATGTCGAGCTGGAAGTCTTCCATGGCCGGGTACAGCACTTCCTCGACGATCGGCGACAGCCGGTGAATCTCGTCGATAAACAGCACGTCGTGCGGCTCAAGGTTGGTCAACAGCGCGGCCAGGTCACCCGGACGCTCCAGCACCGGGCCGGAGGTGGACTTGATCGACACGCCCATCTCCTGGGCGATGATCATGGCCAGGGTGGTCTTGCCCAGGCCTGGCGGGCCGAAGATCAACGTGTGATCGAGGGACTCGTTGCGCCCACGCGCAGCCTGGATAAACAGCTCCATCTGCTCGCGCACGGTCGGCTGGCCGATATAGTCGGCAAGGCTGACGGGGCGGATGGCGCGGTCCTGGACTTCTTCACGGTCGCGCGGGCCGGTGGCCGCGATCAGACGATCAGCTTCAATCACTTAAATCATTCCCTTCAGGGCTCGGCGGATCATGTCTTCGCTGCTCAGGTTCTTGTCCTTGATGGCCGACACGGCTTTGCTCGCCTCCTGGGGCTTGTAGCCCAGGGAGATCAGCGCGCTCACGGCATCGCTTTCGGCACTGGCGACCTGGCCGACCGGCATGTCCGGCTGATTCGGTACCAGCGCGAACATGTTCGGCACCACTTCCCAGGCCTTGAAACGGTCCTTGAGTTCGACCAGCAGGCGCTCGGCGGTTTTCTTGCCGACACCAGGCACCTTGGTTAACGCTGACGTGTCCTGGGCCGAAACTGCGCGTACCAACTCGTCCACTTCCAGGCTCGACATCAACGCCAGCGCCAGCTTTGGCCCCACGCCATTGAGGCGAATCAGCTCACGGAAGAAGTCGCGGTCGCGCTTGCCAATGAAACCATAGAGCAATTGCGCGTCTTCGCGCACCACCAAATGCGTGTGCAATGTTATCGGCTCACCGATCGACGGCAAACGGTACAAGGTGGTCATGGGCACTTCCAGCTCATACCCCAACCCATTTACATCCAGAATCAGGTGCGGCGGCTGTTTCTCAGCCAGGGTGCCGCGCAAGCGTCCAATCACGGTTCAGATCCTTAAAGCTTGGGGTCAGAGCACGGCCTGACCGGAAATAACGATTGCGCTGATGCTATCAGAGACGCAGCCGCCCGCCACGACTGCGTGCGGTGCCCAGGCCATGCGGCAAGAGGCTGGAACGCGTGTGTGCATGGCAAATGGCAATGGCCAGGGCGTCGGAGGCGTCGATTTGCGGCTTTGAGGTGAGCTTGAGCATGTGCATGACCATCATCTGCACCTGCTCTTTATTCGCCGCGCCGGTGCCGACCACGGCCTGTTTGACCTGGGTCGCGGTGTATTCGGCGATTTCCATGCCCTCCTCCGCACCGGCCACAATAGCAGCGCCACGGGCCTGGCCGAGCTTTAAGGCAGAATCGGCGTTTTTGGCCATGAAGACCTTTTCGATGCCCATGGTGACCGGCCCGTAGGTCTGGATCACTTCACGCACGCCGCGGTACACAATCTGCAGGCGCTCAGCCAACTCGCCCGCGCCGGTACGGATGCAGCCCGAAGCGACATAGACGCAGCCACGCGGGGTGTGTTGCACCACGCCAAAACCGGTGATGCGCGAACCGGGGTCGATACCAAGGATTAAAGTCATAACGCCTGCGGGTTGGGAAAAACATGATTCTTGCGGCCAACAACAATCAAATGTGGGAGCTGGCTTGCCTGCGATGCAGACACTTCGGTATTTCCGTCAAACCGAGGTGATGCTATCGCAGGCAAGCCAGCTCCCACAGGCGATTTTCATGGTGCTCAGGTGAGTTGTTCGGCTACGGATTCCGGGATGTCGGCATTCGAGTAGACGTTCTGCACATCATCCAGGTCTTCGAGCATATCCAGCATCTTCAGCACTTTCTGCGCGCCGTCCAGGTCCAGCTCGGCGCTGGTGGTCGGCAACATCACGATTTCTGCGTCGGTGCCTTTGAAACCCGCCGCTTCCAGCGCGTTACGCACGGAGTAGAAGCCGGCAAACGAGGTGAATACGTCGATGGAGCCGTCTTCGTTGGTCACCACATCGTCGGCGTCTGCCTCCATGGCCGCCTCCATCAGGGCGTCTTCATCGGTGCCGGGGGCGAACGTGATCTGCCCCTTGCGCTCGAACAGGTAAGCCACCGAGCCATCAGTACCCAGGTTGCCGCCGCACTTGCTGAAGGCATGGCGCACAGCAGCCGCGGTGCGGTTGCGGTTGTCGGTCATGCACTCAACCATCACCGCCACGCCGCCTGGGCCGTAGCCTTCGTAGCTCAGCTCGACCATGTCGTCGGTATCGGCAGCGCCGGCACCACGGGCCACCGCGCGATCAATGATGTCGCGGCTCATGTTCGCGCCCAAGGCCTTGTCCAGCGCCAGGCGCAGACGCGGGTTGGAACCTGGGTCACCACCGCCTTGACGGGCGGCGACGGTCAGTTCGCGAATCCACTTGGTGAAGATCTTGCCTTTCTTGGCATCCTGACGCTCTTTGCGGTGCTTGATGTTCGCCCACTTGGAATGGCCAGCCATAACACAACTCCGAAATTCTCTAGAAACCTTATCAATCCCGCCCCAGGCAGGAATTCCCTCTTTTAAACGCAAAGGCGCATCCGAAGATGCGCCTTTTTGACTGCGTAAAACCTTATTGCGCTTTCACGCCGCAGCCTTACTCAGCCTTCGGCGCCTCGCGCAGACGGATGTGCAGTTCGCGCAGCGCCTTGGCATCGACCACGCCCGGAGCCTGGGTCATGACGTCCGCAGCACTCTGGGTTTTCGGGAAGGCGATCACTTCGCGGATCGACTGGGCGCCGGTCATCAGCATCACCAGACGGTCCAGGCCAAACGCCAAGCCACCGTGCGGCGGTGCGCCGTACTTCAGGGCGTCGAGCAGGAAGCCGAACTTCTCTTCCTGTTCCGCTTCGTTGATGCCCAACAGGCGGAACACCGCTTGTTGCATCTCTTTGCGGTGGATACGGATCGAACCGCCACCCAGCTCGGTGCCGTTGAGCACCATGTCGTAGGCGCGCGACAGAGCGCCCGCCGGGTTGGCTTCCAGCTCTTCAGGCGAGCACTTCGGCGCGGTGAACGGGTGGTGCAAGGCGCTGAAGCTGCCGTCTTCGTTTTCTTCGAACATCGGGAAGTCGACGACCCACATCGGCGCCCACTTGCAGGTCAGCAGGTCCAGGTCGTGACCGAGCTTGATGCGCAGCGCGCCCAAGGCTTCGCTGACGATCTTGGCCTTGTCGGCACCGAAGAACACGATGTCGCCATCGACTGCACCGACGCGGTCGAGGATCGCGTTCAGGTTGTCCAGCGGGATGTTTTTCACGATCGGCGATTGCAGGCCGTCAACGCCATTGGCGCGCTCGTTAACCTTGATGTACGCCAGGCCTTTGGCACCGTAGATGCCGACGAACTTGGTGTAGTCGTCGATCTGCTTGCGCGGCATGCTCGCGCCGCCAGGCACGCGCAAGGCGGCGATACGGCATTTCGGGTCGTTGGCCGGGCCGCTGAACACCTTGAAGTCGACTGCTTTGAGCTGGTCGGCCACGTCCACCAGTTCCAGCGGGTTACGCAGGTCTGGCTTGTCGGAACCGTAGCGGCGCATGGCTTCTTCGAAGGTCATGTGCGGGAACTCGCCGAATTCCAGGTCCAGCACTTCCTTGAACAGGTTGCGGATCATTTGCTCGGTCAGGCCCATGATCTCTTTTTCATCGAGGAAGCTGGTCTCGATGTCGATCTGGGTGAATTCCGGCTGACGGTCAGCGCGCAGGTCTTCGTCGCGGAAGCACTTGGCGATCTGGTAGTAGCGGTCAAAGCCGGCGACCATCAGCAGTTGCTTGAACAGCTGCGGCGATTGCGGCAATGCGAAGAAGGAACCGGCGTGGGTACGGCTCGGCACCAGGTAGTCACGCGCACCTTCCGGGGTGGCCCGGGTCAGGATCGGCGTTTCGACGTCGAGGAAGCCGTTTTCGTCGAGGAAGCGGCGGATGCTGGTGGTCATGCGCGAACGCAGGCGCAGCTTCTCGGCCATTTCCGGACGACGCAGGTCCAGGAAACGGTAGCGCAGGCGGGTTTCTTCGCCCACGTCGGAGTATTCGTTGAGTGGGAACGGCGGGGTTTCCGACTCGTTCAGCACTTCCAGCTCATAGCCCAGCACTTCGATGGCGCCGGAGGCCATGTTGGCGTTTACAGCACCGGCCGGGCGTAGACGCACCTTGCCGGTGATTTTAACGACGTATTCGCTGCGCACGCGGTCGGCGGCGGCGAAGCTCTCGGCGCGGTCCGGGTCGAACACCACTTGGGCCAGACCATCACGATCACGGATATCGAGGAAGATCACCCCGCCGTGGTCGCGGCGACGGTGAACCCATCCGCAAAGGGTGATTTCCTGACCATCCAGGGTCTCGTTCAGTTGGCCGCAATAGTGGCTGCGCATCATGGTAGTGGTTTCACTTCTCGTAATTCGAAATTCGGTGGAGGCTCGCCTTGTCACCGTACAGTTAAGCAGGGGACGGATAATGCAGGAGCCTGCGCGTAGAGTTCAACTCAGTCTGCTTTGTCGCCGCCCGCCAGATTCTTCTTGGCGCCGGTCTTGAAGTCGGTCTCATACCAGCCGCCGCCGCTCAGGCGGAAGCCCGGCATGGACAACATCTTCTTCAGCTCAGGTGCCTGGCAGGCAGGGCAATCGACCAGCGGCGCGGCGCTGATCTTCTGAATGGCTTCCAACTGATGACCACAGGAAGCACATTGATAATCGTACATGGGCATGGAGATGTCTCGGCGATCAGATCGTAACTGCGCCACGCCCACCCTGTGGATAAGCCAGGGGCGCGCAGCAAAGCGCGGGATTATATCTGGTAAATCGACACAGCGCAGCCGGCTTTCTGCCCGAAGCCTGGCCCGCCTTGACGGTGGGCCTGCTTCGCAACCGGCGGTTTAATCCAGGCCCGTGGCGCTGGCACGATCTTTTAATACGTGGACCACGCACACCACCCGCACCAACCCGCTGAAGTTCTTCACTCCCCCGTAACGCAAATGCACTTCCCGATCGACATACGACAGCAACGCGCTGACTGAACAGGCATTGATCCTGGCTATCTCCGTGAGGATATTCCAGTAGATCTGCTCAAGACGCAGGCAGGTGGAAAACCCATTGAGCCTGACCGACCGGGACAATGGCTTGGCCAGTCCCATGTCGAACCCTTTGGCAAAGGGGTCGACCTTTATCTTGTGAAAACCGGCGGTTTCCATCACTCCATTACCCACTCCGCGTGACATACACCTGACACTCCATTGCCAAACAGCAGCCCATGGGTTTCTCCCATTGGGCAGTGGGCCTATAAAACAGCAGGGCGAGAGGGGCAGCCAGAAGACGCGGATTGGAAAGTTGTAGGACAACGGCAGGAAATGCGGAGAAACAAGCGAGCGGCGCCGGGAAGGCGCCGCTCAGGGGGGGCTTTACTGGTTTTCAAGCAACGAACGCAGCATCCACGCGGTTTTCTCGTGAACCTGCATGCGCTGGGTCAACAGGTCGGCGGTCGGCTCGTCGCTGACCTTGTCGAGCAGTGGGAAAATACCGCGCGCGGTGCGGGTGACGGCTTCCTGGCCGGCCACCAGTTGCTTGATCATCTCTTCGGCGCTGGGCACGCCCTCCTCTTCCTTGATCGAAGACAGCCGGGCATAGATCGAATAGGCACCCGGCGCCGGGAAGCCCAGGGCGCGGATACGCTCGGCAATGGAGTCCACCGCCAGCGCGAGTTCGTTGTACTGCTCCTCGAACATCAAGTGCAGCGTACGAAACATGGGACCCGTGACGTTCCAGTGGAAGTTGTGGGTTTTCAAATACAGTACATAGGTATCGGACAGCAGCCGTGAAAGCCCATCGACGATGGATTTACGATCTTCTTCACTGATACCAATATCGATTGCCATGTTTTTCCCCTTCAATTGACGAACATTCATTGATCAGGTGCAGGACCACTCTAGCAAGAGTGCCGGCGGTGTGCAGCCCGACACAGGCAGACAGCGTGCGACATATCGCCCCTCTCCACGGCTGTGCCTATGAGCGACGGGCCAACCTTTGTGACGAGTCGGAAAACTTTAAAATTACCGCTCGCAAACCCTGCCACTGTCTAGGACAAGGGTTTGACGCAGAAATGCCTTTGCCCTTGCAACGCCCCGAAATGCTTGATTTGAGTAGGCACAGCCTTTGCTGTTAAATAGGCGGCGTGTGGTTACCGTTCATTTCTGCGGTACGCCACATAGGCTGATACCCGCGCACGTGCTCAACGCCTCCCATTGTTCAGAAGCGAACCGTGCCAGTCAGCTCTTCCTTGTGATCCGTCTTAACGTGAGTTAATCAAAATGTTGAAAATCGTCCACCTCCTGACGGGCGTTGCAGCGTTGCTGCTGTCCTTTATTCCGAGTCTGCAGCCTGAAAGCCTGCCGTACCTGGAACAACACGACGCCCTGTACCTGGCCTTGTTCGGCCTTCTTAACCTGACGCTCGCACCGGTAATCCCTTACTGGAACAAAGGCACGCGTCATCAACTGCAAAACCTGGTCAGCGCGCTGTTGGTACTGACCGTTGTCGTGCAAACCCTCACCCTCCTGGCACCTATGCCTGAAGTGGGCGGCCACCCGGCCATCCTGCTCAGCCTGGTGATTGCTGTGGTCGCCATCGTTCTTCACCTGGCCATCAGCTTCTACCGTTCGTCGCCTGCCGCGGCGTCGCAAAACTACGACATGACCAACCGGGATACCGGGACCGTCAAGTGGTTCAACACCTCCAAAGGCTTCGGCTTTATTTCCCGCGATTCGGGCGACGATATCTTCGTCCACTTCCGGGCCATCCGTGGCGAAGGCCATCGCGTCCTGGTCGAAGGCCAGCGCGTGGAGTTCTCCGTCATGAACCGCGACAAAGGCCTGCAAGCCGAAGACGTGATTGCGGCCTTGCCGCGTCGCTGATTCCTACCCGCAGCGCATAAAAAAACCGCGATCCGGCTGAGCTGGATCGCGGTTTTTTATGCGCGGCTGTTTAACGAAGGGCCGATTAATAATGTGGCGGCGGTGCTTCTTCTTCGGAGGTCTCGAACTGCCCGCCCATTTCCTCCTGGCGCTTGAGCAGCGCCGTCATCTGCATTTGCAGGCGCTCAACCGCACGCTGCTGAGTGACCAGGATGTCATTGAGGGTTTCGATGGTGTCGTCCTGGAAGGCCAAGCGGCTTTCCAGATCGGTAACGCGGTCTTGCAGGTCCATGATTCAGTCCTGGCTAAAGATGAAGTCGGCAGGCAATAACCCGCGCAATTGGCTGCGAATCGCCGCCACTTGCTCTTCGGTATAAGGCCGGGCCGGGTGTTTGCCCCAGACCGGTGCCGGCCAGGCCGCATCGTCACGTTTGCGCACGATCACATGCACATGCAACTGACTGACGACATTCCCCAGCGCGCCGATGTTCATTTTGTCGGCGGCAAAGCCCGTGTTGAGCTGTTGCGCCAAGACTGTCGTTTCTTGCCACAGTATCTGTTGATCTGCGACATCCAGTTGAAACACTTCGCTGATACCGTTGATGCGCGGCACCAGGATGAACCAGGGGTAATTGGCGTCGTTGGACAGCAGCAGGCGGCAGAGCGGGAAGTCCCCAATGGCCAGTGTGTCTTGTTGCAGGCGTTGGTCTAAGGCGAACACGCGGCACTCCGTTCGGCAGGTCAATTTCAGGTGCCCAGCATACCTTCGAATGCCCGAGGCTTCACGGCGAATGCGGGAGCGTTCAGGCAACAGGGCAAAAAAGCACGCACCCTTTCGAGGCAGGCAAATATTTGAGCTACGCTAAATCGGGCCTCAGCGGGATGCACCAAAATGACCCACCCGTGCCTCAAAGGGATCCGCCAATTACCCACTCAAGGGGTGAACCGGTAACGCTTTGCCCTGGCACAGGATTTTTGTACCTCCCAACAGGTGTTTCAGCGGGGCGTCAAGCCCAAACCAAACGACGTAAAAAGCCCGTGCTTATGCGGTTTTTACACGGCCGTAACGTTTTTCACGAAAAAATGACATTCGGTTACCGCTTTGTGCACGCTTGTTGCATTCACACCCGTATCGTCGGCAACGGCACCCGTATGGATACAGGTGTTACGCGATAAGAAACAGTAGCGTTCAGGTGCCTTTCAAGGATGAGTTCAAACTTCGCAAGGGGTATGAATACTGCACTTTAGTTGTCAGCCTGGTCACACTCGGGCTGTGAATTTGCGACAGGGAAATAGCAATTTACGACAGCCTCGTAAAGAAGCTGAAAGGATAGATGAGTAAGTATCGTCAATAGGGTCTGCGTGATATAACTTTGCGCCGACACAAAAAAGAAAGAGCCGCCCAGATAAAAATACAGGTGGGACGGCAGTACTCTTCCTAAAACCAAAGGAGCAAATCACGATGCGCGTGATGAAGTGGAGCATGATCGCCCTGGCTGTATCAGCAGGCACCTCGCAGTTCGCAATGGCGTCCGCCCAGGACGATTCCAAGGGCTTTGTTGAAGACAGCACTTTCAGCATCAATACCCGTTTGCTGAACTTCCGTCGGGACTTCCGTAATAACGATTCCGGCAAGAGCTACACCAATGAAACCGGCCTGGGCTTCAACGGTCTGTTCCAGTCTGGCTACACCCAAGGCACCATCGGTGTCGGTGTTGACGTGATCGGCCTGCTGGGCGTGAAACTGGACAGCGGCAAGGGTCGCTCGGGCACTGGCCTGTTCCCTACCGGTGCCGACGGTCGCTCGCAAGACGACTACTCCAAAGGCGGCGGCGCCGTTAAGTTCCGCATCTCCGACACCGTGCTTAAAGTCGGCGACCAGTACACCACCGCGCCTGTGTTCGCGTCCGACGACAGCCGCTTGCTGCCAGAGCTGCCGCAAGGTATCTCGATCACCAGCAACGAGATCAAGGGCCTGAAACTCGAAGGCGGTCACTTCACCTCGAGCGTGGCACAAGCACAGACATACCGTGACAGCCTGGGTCTGACTAAAACCGACTTTATCGGTGGTGTCTACGCCCTGACGCCGGAAGTCAGCGCCAGCCTCTACTACGCGAAGACCGAAGACTACTGGAAGAAGACCTACGCCAACCTGAACTGGACTCACGCGCTGAGCAACGATCAGTCCCTGGCCGTTGACTTCAACATCTACAGCACCAAAAGCGATGGCGCCGGCCTGCAGCGCGCAGAAAAAGACAACACCACCAAACTGGATAACCGTGCGTACAGCTTGCAAGGCGCGTACACCATCCAGGCTCACACGTTCACCCTGGCCTACCAGAAAGTCAGCGGTGACGGTGACTACGGCTACGGCGTAGACGGCGGCGGCACGATTTTCCTGGCCAACTCCATCGCCCGTTCCGACTTCAACGCTGAAGACGAAAAATCCTGGCAAGCTCGCTACGACCTGAACATGGCCACTTTCGGCGTGCCAGGCCTGAGCTTCATGACTCGTTATGTCAGCGGTAGCGGCGCCAACACTGGCACCACTTCGAACGGCAAAGAGTGGGAACGCGACATCGAAGCCAAGTACGTGGTTCAGAGCGGCCCGGCAAAAGACCTGAGCCTTCGCGTTCGTCAAGCGACCTATCGTTCGTCTGATGGCGTGTACTACGGTTCGGCGTCGATCGACGAACTGCGTCTGATCGCGCAATACCCGCTGAACATCTTGTAATTAGCTGTTTAATTACAATGATGACTTAAGGCGTAAGCCTTAACTAAAAAGCCGCTCCCCTGCTTTGCAAGGGAGCGGCTTTTTTATTTCAGTTTTATTACACAAGAAAAATAACTAGCAAGCTAAGTAACTACATTGGCCTTACGCATCAAACTTGACCTATCGGCCAAGTTCGACAACCCGCGCTTAGTTATTTGGCAAGCGGTTCTTGCATCACGCGAATAACTCGCTGTGGAAACGGAATATCAATACCCGCCCCTTTCAAACGATCACGCGCCAGTTCATTGAGCATAAACACCACATCCCAATAATCCGGGGTATTGGTCCAGCAACGCAGGGAGACAGTGATCGAACTGTCTCCCAAGGTCGACACCACTGCCACAGGCGCAGGGTCAGCCAGCACGCGTGGGTCTTTGGCCAGCTCCAACAGCACTTCACGGGCTTTCTGCAAATCGGCTTCGTAGTCGACCCCCACATCAAACACCACCTTGCGGGTCGGCTGACGGTTGGTGTTGGTGATGAGGCCGTTGGACAGGCTACCGTTAGGGATGATCACGGTTTTGTTGTCGCCGGTGCGCAACACGGTGTGGAAGATCTGGATGCTGTCGACGGTACCGGAAGTGCCTTGTGCTTCGATCCAGTCACCAATGCGAAACGGACGGAACAACAGGATCAGTACGCCACCGGCGAAGTTCGCCAGGCTGCCTTGCAATGCCAGGCCGATGGCCAGAGTAGCGGCACCAATCGCGGCCACGAACGAGGTCGTGGCCACGCCGATCATCGAGGCCACGTTGACCACCAGCATGACTTTGAGCGCGATGTTGGCAAGGTTAGTGATGAAATGTTGCAGCGCCAGGTCGGCATTACGCAGCGCCAGCAAACGCCCCACGCGGTGGGTCAACACGTTAATCAGCCACCAACCGATGGCCAGGGTGACCACGGCCAGCAAAAACCGGCTGCCGTATTCCATAATCATCGGGAGCCAAGACTCAGAGGTCTTGATCAGGTGATCCATTTCAACGTTTAAATCCATCTATCTTCTCCTGTTGCGCGGATGTGCGGCTTAATTGACTGCCTTAAAACGCAAATGAGCCCCGAAGGGCTCAAGTGTAGGCACTGTTTCTGGGGCGTGGGACGTCAAAAACGCTCACAGGTTCCCCAATGTGCCATCAGTCGCGGAAGTTATTGAACTGCAGCGGCATGTCGAAGGTCTTGGCGCGCAGGGCAGCAATGGCTTCCTGCAGGTCGTCACGCTTCTTGCCGGTGATACGTACCTGCTCGCCCTGGATGGCGGCCTGGACCTTTAGCTTGGCATCTTTGACGTGAGCGACGATCTTCTTCGCCAGCTCCTTGTCGATGCCTTCCTTCAGCACGGCTTCCTGCTTCATCAGCTTGCCGGAGGCGTAGGCGTCCTTGATTTCAAGGCACTGTGCGTCGATCTTGCGCTTGACCAACGACAGCTTGAGGATCTCGATCATCGCTTCCAGCTGGAAATCGGCTTCAGCGGTCAGGTTGACGGTCAATTCCTTTTCCTTGAACTCGAAGCTGCCCTTGCCCTTCAAGTCGTAGCGACGGTCCAGCTCCTTGACGGCGTTTTCGACGGCGTTGGTGACTTCGTGTTTGTCCAGTTCGGATACCACGTCGAACGAAGGCATGTCATTTCTCCAATATAAGGGGCGGGCTCAGTAGAGATGGAGCGCGCCCAAGCTAAAATGCCGAGGCATTATAGCGGTTCTTTCGCACCATTCATCGCAGGCGACCCTACGGAGCACAAACTGATGTCGACCACCTGGCATATTCTCGGCGCCGGCAGCCTGGGTACCCTCTGGGCCACGCGATTGTCGCGCGCGGGCCTGCCCGTGCGGCTGATAGTGCGCGATGCAGCACGCCTGACCAGCTATGAGAAGGCGAGCGGCCTGACCCTGGTGGAACACGGCATAGAAAATACTTACCCGGTGATCGGCGAAACACCCGACAGCCCCGAGCCGATTCATCGCCTGCTGGTGGCGTGCAAAGCCTACGACGCCCAAAGAGCCATCGCACAGCTGCAACACCGATTGGCACCCGACGCTGAGCTGATCCTGCTGCAAAACGGCCTTGGCAGCCAGGATGCGGTGGCCGCGCAACTGCCCCAGGCCCGCTGTATCTTTGCCTCCAGCACCGAAGGCGCGTTTCGCGACGGCGATTGGCGCGTGGTCTTCGCCGGCCACGGCTACACCTGGCTGGGAGACGCGCGGCACCCCACTCCCCCGCTGTGGCTGGACGACCTGCACGCCGCCGGCATTCCCCATGAGTGGAGCACCGACATCCTGACGCGTTTATGGCGCAAGCTGGCGCTCAATTGCGCCATTAACCCATTGACCGTGCTTTACCAGTGCCGCAACGGCGGCCTGCAAGCCCACCAATGCGAAGTCGCGACCTTGTGCGCCGAACTCAGCGAGTTGCTCGAATGCTGCGGCCAACCCGCCGCCGCCCAGGACCTGCACAGCGAAGTGCAACGGGTGATCCAGGCCACCGCGGCCAATTATTCGTCCATGTATCAGGACGTGGCCTCCAGCCGTCGCACCGAAATCAGCTACCTGCTCGGTTATGCGTGCCAGGCGGCAGAGCGCCATCAATTGGTGCTGCCGCATCTGCAACAGTTGCGGGCGCGCCTGGTCGACTACTTGCACACACGCGGATTGGCCAGCGACTGAGGCACGCGCTACCCTGCCTACCTGTCTATCACCTGGAAAAAACCTGATGCCACTGCGCCAGCGTCTAGAAAATCTACCGGTAGGGCAGAAACTGCTGGCCGCCCTGCTGGTGCTGTTGACCACGGTATTACTGGTGGCCAACCTGACGTTTATCAGTGCCGCCTATTGGATCTCCCAGGAAAGCATGGCGCCCCAGGCGTTGCAGGCCATCGGTCGATTGGTGTCCAACCCGTCGCTGGCCGCCGAAGCCCTTGAATCCCCGGCCAAGGCCGACGCCCTGCTCAATGAGCTGACCAGCTATTCGCCATTACGCGCCGCCGCGCTGTACGACGGCGACGGCACCTTGCTGGCGCAGATGCAGCACGGCAACCGCCTGCACCTGCCGGAAAACTACCGGCATATCGAAGCCTGGCGCCTCACTGAGTTTCGCAGCAACCAGGTCATCACCCTGCCCCGCGCCGGCCAGCCGTCCGGGCATTTGCTGTTGGTGGCCAGCAGTGAGCTGCCTATGGCGTTCTATACCGGCACATTGACCGCCAGCCTCGGCATCCTGATTTTCAGCGTATTGCTGTGGCTGATCATCGCCCGCCAGATCAAACGCCTGATCACCCGCCCGATCCATGAGCTGGAAGAGCTTTCACGCCAGGTGACGCGCGAAGAGAACTACGCCCTGCGCGCCGGGCGCGGCAACCATGATGAAATCGGCAGCCTGGCCGAAGCCTTCAACACCATGTTGTCGCGCATCGAAGCCCGCGAGCAGCAGCTCAAACGTGCGCGAGACGACTCTCAGGCCGCCTACGACCAAGCCCAGGGCCTGGCCGAAGAAACACGCCACACCAACCGCAAGCTCGAACTGGAAGTGCAGGTGCGCAGCAAGATCGAGAAAAAGCTCACCGGCTTCCAGAACTACCTCAACAGCATCATCGACTCGATGCCGTCGGCGCTGATCGCCCTGGATGAGCAGCTTTACGTCACCCAATGGAACCAGGAAGCCACGGCGCTTTCCGGCACGCGCCTGGATGAAGCGCTGAACCAGCCGATCTTCCTCGCCTTCCAGCCGCTCAAACCGTACCTGCCGCAGATAAAAGCCACGGTGGAGCAGCACACGGTGGAGCGCATTGAGCGTGTCACCTGGATCAAGGATGACGAACCCAAGCATTACGCCCTGACCTTCTACCCGTTGATGGGCGGTGCCGGGCGCGGCGTAGTGATCCGTATCGACGACATCACCCAGCGTTTGTCCCTGGAAGAAATGATGGTGCAGTCGGAAAAAATGCTCTCCGTGGGCGGCCTGGCTGCGGGCATGGCCCATGAAATCAACAACCCGCTGGGGGCGATCCTGCATAACGTGCAGAACATCCGCCGGCGCCTGTCCCCCGACCTGCCGAAGAACCTGGAACACGCCGAACAGGCGGGTATCGAGCTGGAGACGGTCAACCACTACCTGCAAAGCCGCGAAGTCCCGCAATTGCTCGATGGCATCCAGCAAGCCGGCGCGCGGGCGGCGAAAATCGTCACCCATATGCTCAGCTTCAGCCGCCGCAGTAACCGCCAGATGGCGCCGTGCGACTTACCGGCACTGATCGACCAGGCCGTGGAAATTGCCGGTAACGACTTCGACCTGACCATCGGCTTCGACTTCAAGGGCCAGGCGATCATCCGCCAGTTCGACCCGCAACTGGGCCCGGTGCCCGGTACCGCCAACGAGCTGGAACAGGTGCTGCTCAATCTGCTGAAAAACGCTGCGCAAGCCATTCACCTGCGTGAAGACGACAGCGAGCCGGGGCGCATCATCTTGCGCACCCGCCTCAACCCGCCGTGGGCGGAGATCCAGGTGGAAGACAATGGCATCGGCATGAGCGAGAACGTGCGCAAACGCACGTTCGAGCCGTTCTTTACCACCAAGGAAATCGGCCAAGGCACCGGGCTTGGGCTGTCGGTGTCGTACTTCATCATCACCAACAACCATAAAGGCCAGATGGAAGTGCATTCCACCCTCGGCCAAGGCACCTGTTTTACCCTGCGCCTGCCGTTGGCCGGCAGCCAGATGCCACCCTATGAACTGACTCAACTGGAGCAATGACCATGGGCTTTCGCCTGTCGAAGATCTACACCCGCACCGGCGACAAGGGCGAGACGGGCCTGGGTGATGGCCGTCGCGTGCCCAAGGACCACCCTCGCGTGGAAGCCATTGGCGAGGTGGATACGCTGAACAGCCAGTTGGGTTTGCTGCTGGCCAACCTTGAAGAACAGAGCGGCCAGCACCCGCAGCTCAACGAGGTGATCGAGGTGCTTACGCCGTGCCAGCACCGCTTGTTCGACTTGGGCGGTGAGTTGGCGATGCCTGTGTACAAAGCGTTGAATGCCGCAGAAGTCGATCGGCTGGAAGCGGCGATTGACCGTTGGAATGAGGAAGTCGGGCCGCTGGAAAACTTCATCTTGCCCGGCGGTTCAGCGCTGATTGCCCAGGCCCATGTGTGCCGCAGCCTGGCGCGCAGTGCGGAGCGGCGGTGTCAGCAGTTGAATGCGATTGAGCCGTTGGAAGGCGTGGGGCTTGCGTATATCAATCGGTTGTCGGATTTGCTGTTTGTGGCGGCGCGGGTGATTGCCAAGCGTCAGGGTGTAGTGGAAGTGTTGTGGCAGGCGGCGGCCAAGCCTCACTAAGTTCGTTCCCACGCTCTGCGTGGGAATGCAGCCCTGGACGCTCCGCGCCCCAAAGCGTGACGCGGAGCGTCACAAGAGGCATTCCCACGCAGAGCGTGGGAACGATCATCATGCCTCAGGCCAGAACGCGCGAATGCCTGCCACACCCTGAGCCCCGGCTTCCCAAGCCTGTTCCCGCTCAGCCGGCCCAAGCCCGCCCAGCAGAAACACCGGTTTACTGAACCCACGGATCAACTCTACCGCCTGCTCCCAACCCAACGGCTGGGCATCGGGATGAGTCTGGGTCGGCTGCACCGGCGACAGCGTGACGAAATCCACGTCCATCATCTCTGCCAGTGCCAGCTCTTCGGCGTTGTGGCAAGAAGCCGCCAACCAGCGATCCTTCGGCAGCGGGCGGCCTTTACTCGCATATTTACGCAACTGCGCCGAGGTCATGTGCCAGCCGGCGGCAGGGAAATCCCCCAGCCATTCGAACGGCCCTTTAAGCATCAGTTGCGCCTTGCCGGCACACAGGCCCACCGCGTCCACCGCCAGGTCACGGTATTTAGGGTCGTAACCGTTGGGCGCGCGCAGTTGAACCAGCTTGATGCCACCGGCAATGGCTTTCTGGACACCACGCAACAAGGTGGGGGCTTCCAGTTCGCCTGGTGTGATCAAGTATTCAGCGGGCAAACGGGCAGCCGCGACAATCGGTGCATTCGCCGCCGGGAACTCATAGTTGAGCAAGTCCCGCGGCGTCACCCATTCCAACGGCTGCCCTTCGGCACCATGGGGCTCGCCGGTAAAGGCCGAGACTTCCCAGACATCCAGCAACACCTGCTTGTCCGGGTAGTCATGCTGCACCTTGATCAGCGGGCGCGCCGTGGTGACCTGGATGCCCAGTTCTTCCTGCAACTCGCGGGACAAAGCGCTTGCGACCGACTCATCAGCCTCCACCTTGCCGCCGGGAAACTCCCAGAGGCCGCCTTGGTGCTGGGTATCGGCACGGCGTGCCAGCAGGATCCTGCCGTCGACGCCACGGATCACCGCTGCTGCTACATGCACTCGTTTCACCAGGTTTTCCTCTTGGCTGTCAGGTGCGGTATTCCGCGTTGATCTTTACGTACTCGTGGGACAGGTCGGTGGTCCAGATGGTTTCGCTGCAGTCGCCGCGCCCCAACTCGATGCGGATGGTGATTTCTTCTTGCTGCATCACCGCCGAGCCCTGGGCTTCGGTGTAGGTTTCAGCGCGAGCGCCACGGCTGGCAATGCACACGTCACCAAGGAATACGTCGATCTTGCTGACGTCCAGGTCCGGCACACCGGCACGGCCGACGGCAGCGAGGATGCGGCCCCAGTTCGGGTCGGAAGCAAACAGTGCAGTCTTGATCAGGGGCGAGTGGGCCACGGTGTAACCGACATCCAGGCATTCCTGGTGGTTAGCGCCGCCGTTCACTTCAACAGTGACGAACTTGGTTGCGCCCTCACCGTCACGCACGATGGCCTGGGCCACGTCCATGCACACTTCGAACACCGCCTGCTTCAATGCGGCGAACAGCGCGCCCTCGGTGGAGGTGATTTCCGGCAGGTTGGCCTGGCCGGTGGCGATCAGCATGCAGCAGTCGTTGGTCGAGGTGTCGCCATCGATGGTGATGCGGTTGAACGACTTGTTGGCGCCGTCGAGCATCAGGCGCTGCAGCACGTCGCGGGAGACTTTGGCGTCGGTGGCAATGTAGCCGAGCATGGTGGCCATGTTCGGGCGGATCATGCCCGCGCCCTTGCTGATGCCGGTCACGGTAACGGTCACGCCATCGTGTACAAACTGGCGGCTAGCGCCTTTGGGCAGGGTGTCGGTGGTCATGATGCCGGTGGCCGCAGCCGCCCAGTTATCCACAGACAGGTCATCCAGTGCGGCTTGCAGCGCGCCTTCGATTTTTTCCACCGGCAGCGGCTCACCGATCACGCCGGTGGAGTACGGCAGCACTTGGCTGGCATCCACGCCGGTCAACTGGGCCAGCTTGGCGCAGGTGCGCGCAGCGGCAACCAGGCCTGGCTCGCCGGTACCGGCGTTGGCATTGCCGGTGTTGGTCAGCAGGTAACGGATCGAACCTGCCACGCGTTGCTTGGCCAGGATGACCGGTGCGGCGCAAAACGCGTTGAGCGTGAACACGCCCGCAACCGTCGAGCCTTCGGCACAGCGCATCACCACTACATCTTTGCGCCCCGGGCGCTTGATGCCGGCCGAAGCGATACCGAGTTCAAAACCGGCGACCGGGTGCAAAGTGGGCAAAGGACCAAGACCAACAGCCATGAATGCGCTCCTTAAAGAATAGGTGATGTCTGTACCGTCGCGATCAACGGTGAAATTAATGGCAAAACGCCGCGACGGCAAAGGCCGGTCGCGGCGCAGGGTGTTGCAGCGTCAGGCAAAAATCTTAGTTGATTTCGCCGTGGCAGTGTTTGAACTTCTTGCCCGAACCGCACCAGCACAGCTCGTTGCGGCCCAGCTTCTGGTCATTGCGGACCGGGGCTTGAGCCAAGGCCACATCGACCTCTTCGCCCAAGGCTTCCGGCGCTTCCAGACCCGGTGCTTCGTCATGCTGGAACTGCATGCGCGCAGCGAGTGCCTCGGCTTCCTGACGCAGGCGGGCTTCTTCCTCGATCGGGTCTTCGCGACGCACCTGAACGTGGGAGAGCACACGGATCGAATCGCGCTTGATCGAATCCAGCAGCTCGGAGAACAGCGTGAACGACTCGCGCTTGTACTCCTGCTTCGGGTTCTTCTGGGCGTAGCCACGCAGGTGGATACCGTGACGCAGGTGGTCCATGGTCGACAGGTGGTCTTTCCACAGGTCGTCCAGCACGCGCAGTACGATTTGTTTCTCGAAGGTGCGCAGTGCTTCGGCACTCGCCTGCTCTTCTTTCTCGTTGTACGCGGCCAAAAGCTCGGTCATCAGCTTCTCGCGCAGGGTTTCTTCGTACAGGTGGTCGTCTTCGTCCAGCCACTGCTGAACCGGCAAGTCCACACCGAAGTCGCTCTTCAACGCAGCTTCCAGGCCGGCAACATCCCACTGCTCAGGCAGGGACTGTGGCGGGATGTGTGCGCTGACGGTAGCGTTGAGCACGTCCTGACGGAAATCGGCAATCGTCTCGCCAATGTTGTCGGCGGCCAGCAACGTGTTACGCATGTGATAAATCACTTTACGCTGTTCGTTGTTGACGTCATCGAACTCGAGCAGTTGCTTACGAATGTCGAAGTTACGGCCTTCTACCTTGCGCTGGGCCTTCTCGATGGCGTTGGTCACCATGCGGTGCTCGATCGCTTCACCGGACTGCATGCCCAGGGCTTTCATGAAGTTCTTCACCCGATCCGAGGCGAAGATACGCATCAGGCTGTCTTCCAGCGACAGGTAGAAGCGGCTGGAACCGGCGTCCCCCTGACGGCCGGCACGACCACGCAGCTGGTTGTCGATACGACGCGATTCATGACGCTCGGAGGCGATTACCTGCAAACCACCGGATTCCAGCACAGCCTGGTGGCGTTTCTGCCAGTCGGCCTTGATCTGGGCGATTTGCTCAGGGCTTGGGTTTTCCAGTGCCGCAACTTCCACTTCCCAGTTGCCGCCCAACAGGATGTCGGTACCACGACCGGCCATGTTGGTAGCGATGGTCAGCGCGCCTGGGCGACCGGCCTGGGCAATGATCTCGGCTTCTTTTTCGTGGAACTTGGCGTTGAGAACCTTGTGCTCGATGCCTTCCTTGTTGAGCAGGTTGGACACGTGCTCGGAAGTCTCGATGGTGGCAGTACCCACCAGGATCGGACGCCCCTGGGCCATGCCGTCCTTGATGTCGTTGATGATTGCCGCGTATTTCTCTTCGGCCGTCAGGAACACCAGGTCGTTGAAGTCTTTACGCGCCAGCGGCTTGTTCGGTGGAATCACCATCACAGCCAGGTTGTAGATCTGATGGAATTCGAACGCTTCGGTGTCAGCTGTACCGGTCATGCCGGACAGTTTGTTGTACAGACGGAAGTAGTTCTGGAAGGTAGTCGACGCCAACGTCTGGCTTTCGGCCTGGATGTTGAGCATTTCCTTGGCTTCGATGGCCTGGTGCAGGCCTTCGGACAGACGGCGACCCGGCATGGTACGGCCGGTGTGTTCGTCAACCAGTACGACCTGGCCGTCCTGGACAATGTATTCGACGTTGCGATGGAACAGCTTGTGGGCGCGCAGGCCGGCGTACACGTGGGTCAACAGGCCCAGGTTGTGCGCCGAGTAGAGGCTTTCGCCCTCGGCCAGCTCGCCGATCTGGGTCAGCATCTCTTCGACAAACTGGTGACCGGCTTCGTTGAGTTCAACCTGGCGGGTCTTCTCGTCGATGGTGAAGTGACCTTCTTTGGTCACCACGCCTTCCACTTCCTCAACGTGCTGCACCAGGCGCGGGATCAACTTGTTGATCTCGGTGTACAGGCGCGAGCTGTCTTCGGCCTGGCCGGAGATGATCAGCGGGGTACGCGCTTCGTCGATGAGGATGGAGTCGACTTCGTCGATCACGGCAAAGTTGAGTTCGCGCTGGAATTTTTCTTCCATGCTGAACGCCATGTTGTCGCGCAGGTAATCGAAACCGAATTCGTTGTTGGTGCCGTAGGTAATGTCACACGCATAGGCGGCGCGCTTTTCTTCCGGCGGCTGGAACGGCGTGA
This sequence comes from Pseudomonas sp. PA-5-4B, assembly GCF_021606215.1. NCBI lineage: Bacteria > Pseudomonadati > Pseudomonadota > Gammaproteobacteria > Pseudomonadales > Pseudomonadaceae > Pseudomonas > Pseudomonas sp. PA-5-4B. The sequence goes on from NZ_WKDB01000012.1 coordinate 77,369, forward strand.
CTACGCCGACGGTCAGGCCGAGGTATTCATACAGCGGGCGCATCCAGTTGGCGTCCCGGCGGGCCAGGTAGTCGTTCACCGTCACAACGTGCACGCCCTTGCCGGACAGTGCGTTGAGGTAAACGCCCAGGGTTGCCACCAGGGTCTTGCCTTCACCGGTACGCATCTCGGCAATCATGCCTTCATGCAAGGTCATGCCGCCGATCAACTGCACGTCGAAGTGGCGCATGCCCATGACACGCTTACCGGCTTCACGGGCGACCGCAAAGGCTTCAGGCAACAGCTTGTCGAGGGTTTCACCTTTGGCTATGCGGGCCTTGAACTCTTGGGTCTTGGCGCGCAATTGCTCGTCCGACAGGGCAACCATCTGCTCTTCGAAGGCATTGACCAGCTGCACCGTCTTGAGCATGCGTTTGACTTCGCGCTCATTCTTGCTTCCAAAAAGTTTCTTTAACAAAGGCGCAAACATATCGGCAGGTTCTTCCACACATAGGGATGGAGGGCGCACCGTGAGTGGCCCGAGCAGCCCTCACGGCCGCATGCGAACGCGCATTCTACCCGGAATCGTGGGTGAGGAAAGTGGCGTTATTCCCCGATGCTGGCATGGCGCTGTGAGAGGGCCTGTTTAAAATAAGGGCTTTTGCTGGAACTTCAACCCATCAAGCGCAGAAGTTACCTATTGATTTCACTCGCATTGCCCTGCTATCGCTTTGCCTGGGGCCGCACAGGCGCTTTCTGCTAAGATGGCGGCTCTGTTACTTAAGGTGTCTAAACATGGCGTTTCGCCCACTTACAGCCCGCGCGCCCAGCGTGTTGCTCCGCGAAGCCAAACCGTTGAAAGCCATCTTCGGCCACGCGCAACGCTTGGGCCATTTGCAACGCCTTGTAGAAAGCCAACTGCAACCTGCCGCCCGCGAACATTGTCATGTGGCGTCGTGGCGCGAAGGCAATTTACTGTTAATTGTCACCGACGGGCATTGGGCCACCCGCCTGCGCTACCAGCAAAAACGCTTGCAGCGGCAATTAATGGCATTTGAAGAGTTTGCCAGCCTGACCCGCATCCAGTTCAAGGTGCAGCCGCCCACCGTGCAGCAAGGTGCAGTGGGCCACACCATGGACCTGTCGCAGAACGCGGCCGAAACCATTCAAGCCACGGCCGACGGCATCAGCGATCCGGGCCTGCGCGCAGCGTTGGAGCGGTTGGCCGCCCACGCCAGGCCCAAGCCCTGAACCGCTACTTGCGTTTACTGCCGCCCAGCAACGAGCCCAACAACCCGCGCACCAACTGCCGTCCCATTTGATTGGCCGCCTGTTGCATGGCGGATTTGAGCGCCTTACCTGCTGTAGTCCCCAGGAACGCTCCGGCCTTGTCGGTAAAGCTCGGCTCTTCGGCGGCCGGTTTGGCCTCCTCGGTCGGGCCAAGCTCCTTGCGCGCCATCAGCACCTCATAGGCCGACTCACGGTCAATTGGCTTGTCGTAGCGCCCCAATAAAGGCGAACTGGCGATGATCGCAGCACGCTCGGCTTCGCTGAGCGGCCCGATCCGCGATTGCGGCGGCGCCACCAGCACGCGCTGGACCACTTCCGGCGTGCCCTTTTCCTGCAACGCCCCCACCAATGCCTCACCGGTGCCCAACTCAGTCAGTACCGACAAGGTATCGAACGCCGGGTTGGGGCGAAAACCGTCCGCCACCGCACGCAGGGATTTCTGCTCTTTGGTGGTGAACGCCCGCAAGCCATGCTGGATACGCAAGCCCAGTTGCGCCAATACCGTGTCAGGCAAATCCCCTGGGGATTGAGTGACAAAGTACACACCCACGCCCTTGGAACGGATCAAACGCACCACTTGCTCCAGGCGATCCTGCAATGCCTTGGGCGTATCGGCGAACAATAAATGCGCCTCGTCGAAAAACAGCGCCAGCAACGGTTTATCGGCATCGCCACGCTCCGGCAGTTGTTCGAACAACTCGGCCAACAGCCACAGCAGGAAGGTCGCATAGACCTTGGGCGCCTCGTGCACCAAGCGGCTCGCGTCCAGCAGGTGAATGCGCCCACGACCATCGCCGGCAGGCTGCAAGATATCTTCAAGCTGCAGGGCAGGCTCGCCAAACAAGGCTTCGGCGCCCTGCTGCTCCAGCACCGCCAAACGTCGCAACAGCGCCTGGCTGGAACCGGTGGTCATCAGCGCCGCGTCGTCGCCCAGCAGTTCCGGGTGATAACGCAAGTGGTTGAGCAAGGCCTTGAGGTCTTTGAGGTCCAGCAGCAACAGGCCTTCGCGGTCGGCCACCTTGAAAGTCGCATAGAGCGCCGATTGCTGGCTGTCAGTGAGTTCCAGCAGGCTGCCAAGCAGCAACGGCCCCATTTCGCTGATGGTGGTGCGAAGCGGATGACCGGACTGCCCGTGGATATCCCACAGTGTTACCGGATACGCCTTCGCGCTGTAATTGAGGAAGGGCATGCCCGCAATGCGCTCGGCCACCTTGCCTTGAGGGTTGGCCGCAGCGCCAAGGCCGCACAAGTCACCCTTGATATCAGCGGCAAACACGGCCACACCCGCATCGCTGAAGGCTTCCGCCAAGCGCTGCAACGTGACGGTTTTACCTGTGCCGGTCGCGCCGGCAATCAACCCGTGACGGTTGGCCAAGCGCATGGCCTGGGCGATGGGCTGGCCGTCCAGGCCGGCGCCGATAAGGAGTTGCGAGAAATCAGGCATTTCGTCACCTTTGGTTAATCTTTAGTGCCGTCAGGTCGATACAGACAGAGGTAAGACCCACAAAGTCTAAAAATAGGTCAGATAGTTCTCACAGGGACCACCGGAATTATCACAAGCAGTATCACACCTTTTTTGACGCTGTCATTTTGCGCATCCTACAAGGACGCGCTTCGGATATTAAGACCTTAGCGGACCCTACAAGCCATGAATAAAAACCTGCGCTTCAGCCACAAAATCCTGCTTGCAGCCTCCCTTATCGTCATCGCCGCTTTTGCACTGTTTACCCTCTACAACGACTACCTGCAACGCAACGCGATTCGCGACGACCTCAATAATTACCTGCATGAAATGGGCGATGTCACCGCCAGCAACATTCAAACCTGGCTTACAGGGCGTATTGCCCTGGTCGAAAACGCTGCACAGAACATCGCGATCAACCCTGAACCCGCCGTAGTTGCTGGCCTGCTCGAGCAGAAAACCCTGACATCCTCGTTCATGGCCACCTACGTGGGCGACAGCAAAGGCGCCTTCACCATCCGCCCCGACACCAAGATGCCGGACGGTTTCGACCCACGGGTGCGCCCTTGGTACAAAGGCGCCCAAAGCAGTAACGGCTCAACCCTGACCGAACCTTACATCGACGCAGCGACCGGCCAGTTGATCATTTCCGTCGCTACCCCCAGCGCCAAGGCGGGGCAAAGCATCGGCGTGGTCGGCGGCGACCTGAGCCTGCAAACGCTGGTGGATAACATCGGCGCGCTGAACTTCGGCGGCATGGGCTACGCGTTCCTGGTCAGCGCTGACGGCAAAGTGCTGGTGCACCCGGACAAGAACCTGGTGATGAAGACGCTGGCCGACATGTACCCGAAAAACACCCCGAAGATCAGTGGTGATTTCAGCGAAGTCGAAGCCAATGGCAAAGACAACATCGTGACCTTCACCCCCATCAAAGGCCTGCCGTCGGTGAACTGGTACCTGGGTATTTCGGTGGATAAAGATAAATCCTTCGCCATGCTCAGCAAATTTCGCACCTCGGCCGTTATCGCCACGATCATTGCGGTTGTGATCATCATCGCGCTGCTCGGCATGCTGATCCGAGTACTGCTGCAACCCCTGCACGTGATGACCCGCGCCATGCAGGACATCGCCGATGGCGAAGGTGACCTGACCCGCCGCCTGAACATCCAGAATCACGACGAGTTCGGCACGCTGGGTAATGCTTTCAATCGCTTCGTGGAGCGCATTCACACCTCGATTCGCGAAGTGTCCTCGGCCACCGAGCAGGTCAATGAAGTGGCCCTGCGAGTGGTCAGCGCTTCCAACTCGTCGATGGTCAACTCTGACGAGCAGGCCAACCGCACCAACAGCGTGGCCGCCGCCATCAACGAACTGGGCGCTGCTGCGCAAGAAATTGCACGTAACGCCGCGCAGGCTTCCCATCAGGCCAGCGATGCCCGGCACTTGGCCGAGGACGGCCAGCAAGTGGTCGAGCGTAATATCAAGGCAATGAACCAACTGTCCGAGATGATCAGCGCCTCCAGCAGCAATATCGAAGCGCTCAACAGCAAGACCGTGAACATCGGGCAGATTCTGGAAGTGATCACCAGCATCTCCCAGCAAACCAACCTGCTGGCGCTGAACGCCGCCATCGAAGCGGCACGTGCAGGTGAAGCTGGTCGCGGGTTTGCGGTGGTGGCCGATGAGGTGCGCAACCTGGCACATCGCACTCAGGAATCGGCGCAACAAGTGCAAAAGATGATTGAAGAGTTGCAGGTCGGCGCCCGGGATTCGGTCAGCACCATGAGTGAAAGCCAACGCCATAGCCTGGAGAGCGTCGAGATCGCCAACCTGGCCGGCGAGCGTCTCAACAGCGTGACCCAACGCATTGGCGAGATCGACGGGATGAACCAGTCCGTGGCCACCGCCACCGAGGAACAGACTTCGGTGGTGGAGTCGATCAACATGGACATCACCGAGATCAACACCCTCAACCAGGAAGGTGTGGAAAACCTGCAATCAACCCTGCGCGCCTGTACCGACCTGGAACAACAGGCCGCACGCTTGAAACAGCTGGTGGGCAGCTTCCGGATCTGATCCCTGCGCCCGCCGAGCGTTAAGGCGGCGGACCGCTAGGCTTGCTCGGGATCGTTTTTAGTGTGCTCCTGCCGCCACAGCTCGGCGGCACCGGGAAACTCGGTGCCATCCTCCGCGTCCAGGTCATCCGGGTCAAAACGGCTCAAACACCCTTCGCCCAGCGTCGCTGGGGCCTTGGAGGTGGCTTTATCGAGTGGATCGCTCATCGCTTAATCCTTCATGGCGGACAAAAAAAGGGCCTGGGACGATTTAACGCCCAGGCCCTTTTTTCTTCAACTTAAACGCGGCTGTCAGAACACCACAGTCTTGTTGCCGTGTACCAGCACGCGATCTTCCAAGTGGTAACGCAGGCCACGGGCCAGCACCATCTTCTCGACGTCACGGCCGAAACGCACCATGTCTTCAATGCTGTCGCGGTGGCTGACGCGCACTACGTCCTGCTCGATGATCGGGCCGGCGTCGAGCTCCTCGGTGACATAGTGGCACGTTGCGCCAATCAACTTCACACCGCGCAGGGAGGCCTGGTGATACGGCTTGGCACCCACAAACGATGGCAGGAAGCTGTGGTGAATGTTGATCACTCGACCGGCATATTCGCTGCACAGTTCCGGCGGCAGGATTTGCATGTAGCGCGCCAGCACGACTACATCGGCTTCGTGCTGCTTGACCAGGCGGGAGACTTCGGCGAATGCCGGTTCCTTGTCCTGTGGGTTGACCGGCACGTGGTAGTACGGGATGCCATGCCATTCGACCATGCTGCGCAGGTCATCATGGTTGGAAATTACACAGGCGATCTCACAGTCCAGCTCATCGCTGTGCCAACGGTGCAGCAAGTCGGCCAGGCAGTGGGATTCACGGCTGGCCATCAGCACGACACGTTTTTTCTGCTCGGTGTCGGTGATATGCCAGGTCATCGAAAACTCTTCAGCGATCGGCGCAAACGCCTCGCGAAACGCTTCGAGGCCGAAGGGCAGCGTGTCGGCACGTATCTCATGACGCATGAAAAACCAACCACTGAGATCGTCCGAGTGATGGCTCGCCTCGGTGATCCAGCCGTTGTGGGAGGCCAGAAAGTTACTGACTTTGGCAACGATACCAACCCGGTCCGGGCAAGCAATCACCAGCCGAAAAGTGCGCATTAGGGGGAAACTCCAGAACTTCGCAAAGGCCGCCATTCTAGCGATTACGCAGAAAAACTGCAGTACTCCTTGCACCTTATTCTGTCGCCCGGTCCTGGCGACACCCCTTAATAGCGTAAGGTTTTACCGCCGCTATATGAACGCCCTTCCGAGGCTCAGACAGTTATGCAAAATAAACAGAATTATTTTTACACCTACCACCTATTAATTAACTCGATTGCATAGCATTGCCACAAACATTCAACGTAATTCACATAAATGCCTTCTTAAATGTTTACTTGGGGAAATTGCCTGACTATTATTAGGCCACTCACTGTCAATCAGCGCTCTACATAAGGTAGTCCACATGTCCCTGATCAACGAATACCGCGCCACCGAAGAAGCTATCAAAGAACTGCAAGCCCGTTTGAAGAACCTGTCACAAGACGACAAGCTGCAAACCGAGCTGGAATTCGAAGGCAAACTGCGCACCCTGATGGGTGAGTACTCCAAATCCCTGCGTGACATCATCGCGCTGCTGGATCCGGAATCCAAAGTTAAAGCACCACGTGGCGCTGTGAAAACTACCGGCACCAAGCGTGCTCGCAAGGTCAAGCAGTACAAAAACCCGCACAACGGCGAAGTGATTGAAACCAAAGGTGGCAACCACAAGACTCTGAAAGAGTGGAAAGCCAAGTGGGGCGGCGACGTGGTAGAAGGTTGGGCTACCCTGCTGGGCTAAGCCTGATCGGGCTTCTGCCTGATATGCAACACAATAAAAACGCCAGCTTGCTGGCGTTTTTTATTGTCCGAATATTTTGCAAGTGCCTGACTACAAGCCCAGGCGAGCGGCTAAAGAGTCGGCATACTCTTGCCATTCATCGAGCACCTGGCGCTGAAACGCTGTAGCACTAACAGCCAACTCCTCACGTGCCTGCTTAAATGCCAACAGGGTATTGGGTGCGCCCCACTCCGGGCTCGACAAACGTTGCTGACAGAAAAGTTTCCAGCGTTGTTGCTCATCGTTGTCCAAGGTGTCAGGAAAGTTACGCGCACGGTAACGGAATAATAATTCCGGCAATCGATGATCATCGAAAGGCCACTGCTGACGTGCCAACTGTGACGGTTCAGCCACACGGACTTGTTCGCATAACCGTCGGTCGCGGTCACCGATAAAACCGTCATAGAGCTGCTGCTCCGGGTCTGTGCTCGGTGCAAAGTCTTCCTCGGCATAAATGGCTGCCAACTTGTCGCGCCAAACTTCCTGTGCGTCAGTTAGTCGCAGCGCCCGCGCCTGGCACACGTCCATATCGAAGTTCAGGCGTTCGCGATCCTGTGCGCGCAGCACATTCAATGGCGCGACCACCGGGCAGCGGTTGATATGCAACAACTTGAGCGGCACTGGCAACTCACCTTGCGCCAACTCATCACGGCGCGTGTAAAGCCGCTGGCGTAAGGTTTCGGCGTCCAGGTCGAGCAAACCCTGCGGGTCGAGACCAAGGTCACAGACAATCAACGCATTGCGATTGCGCGGGTGCCAGGCCAGGGGCAGTACCACACCCAGGTAATGACGCTCGGCGGAGAAACGCCCGGAAATATGCACCATGGGCTGCAACAGGCGGATCTGATCCATCACCCGCTGCTTGCTGCGCAGTTGAAACAGCCAGTCATACAACTTTGGCTGCTTGTCGCGGATCAGCCGCGCCAGGGCTATGGTGGCTCGCACGTCCGACAGGGCATCGTGAGCATGGCCATGGTCGATGCCATTGGCTTGGGTCAAACGCTCCAGCTTGAGGGTGACACGCCCGTCCTGCTGCGGCCACTCAATGCCTTCGGGGCGCAGTGCGTAAGCCGTACGAACCACATCGATCAAGTCCCAACGACTATTGCCCCCCTGCCACTCACGGGCATACGGATCAAAAAAGTTGCGGTACAGGCTGTAGCGCGTCATTTCATCGTCAAAGCGCAACGTGTTGTAACCGGCACCACAGGTTCCAGGCGCAGCCAGCTCGGCGTGCACGCGGGTCATGAAGTCGGCTTCGGCCAGGCCTTTTTCCGCCAGAATGCCAGGGGTGATACCGGTTATGGCGCAGGCAGCCGGGTGCGGCAGGATATCGTCGCTTGGCTGGCAATAAAGGTTGACCGGCGGGCCGACCTCGTTGAGCTCGAGGTCGGTACGAATACCGGCAACCTGCAACGGGCGATCGCTGCGGGGGTTGATGCCGGTAGTTTCATAGTCGTACCAGAAAATGGTAGTCACGGGCTGTTCCTGTGCTGAAGATCGACAAAGTCTAGGCGCTGCAAGGCACTCGGGGCCAGCGATAGATTACTGTACAAACATCCAGCAAAACCTTGAAAGGTTGCTTCCACCGTCGACACTGCTAGCATCCGTGTCTTCAAGCCGCCCGCACTGCCAAGGATCGCGATGCCATCAGTTCCATTGGATACCCACTACCCGATCGAGACCCCCGAGGGCATAGACTTGCCCTTGCGCCCGGCCGGCCTGATGCCACGCGCACTGGCTTTTGCTTTCGACCTGGGACTGCGCGGCCTGATCATGGGTATCCTGCTCGTGCCGCTGGCGTTGCTTGGCAATATCGGTATTGGCTTGGGCTCGCTGCTGCTGTTCCTGATCAGTTGGTGGTACATGGTGCTGTTCGAAGTCCTTAACCAGGGCTGCTCTCCGGGCAAGCAGGTCATGGGCTTGCGCGTCATTCAGGACGACGGCACACCCATTGGCTGGCCAGCTTCACTCATCCGCAACCTGCTGCGCTTTGTCGACATGCTGCCTTTGGGCTACTTCCTCGGCGCCATCAGTTGCCTGCAACACCCTCACTTCAAACGGCTCGGCGACCTCGCTGCGGGCACCCTGGTGGTCTACCGCGAACAGCCACTGGCGCGCCCCAAGGTGCCTCAAGCCGCCGCCCTGCGCCTGCCCTTCACGCTGGAGCTGAGCGAACAACGCGCCATACTGGGTTTCGCTGAACGCCAAAGTGAGTTGTCCGCCGATCGGGTGCACGAACTGGCGTCCATCCTGGCAACGCCGTTACACGTATCGCCGGCTCGCGCGGTAGAACAACTCAATGGCGTGGCGCGCGGCTTAGTGGGGCCAGCATGAAGCAGAGCCTGTTCGAGAGCCGCCATCAGCCGCAGTGGCAAGCCTTCACCGCACAACTCATACAGTTGGAGCAAGGCAAGGCAAAGGCCAGCGATATGTCTGACTTCCCCCACCATTATCGACGCCTGTGCCAGCACCTCGCCCTGGCCCAGGAGCGTGGCTACAGCAGCTATCTGATAGATCCCCTGCAACAACTGGCGCTGCGGGGCCACCAGCAGTTGTATCGCCACCGCAGCCAATTGGGCGCGAATGTACTGGGTTTCATCCTGGCGGGCTTCCCGCGCCTGGTGCGCGAACAATGGCGTTTCGTGTTAATCGCCGGCGTGCTGTTCTTCGGCAGCCTGGTGGGCGTTGCGTTGCTGGTCTACCTGTTTCCAGACCTTATCTACAGCATCGTGAGCCCCGCGCAGGTCGCCGAAATGCACAGCATGTATGACCCGGATGCTGGCCACCTGGGGCGTGCCGCCGACCGCGCTTCCAGTGAAGACTGGATGATGTTCGGCTACTACGTGATGCACAACATCGGGATTGCCTTCCAGACCTTTGCCGCCGGTTTGCTATTTGGTTTGGGCAGCGTGTTCTTTCTGATTTTCAACGGCCTGATCATCGGCGCCATCTCCGGCCACCTCACCGAGATCGGCTATGGCCAGACCTTCTGGTCGTTTGTCATCGGCCACGGTGCTTTCGAACTCACGGCCATCGCCCTGGCCGGGGCGGCAGGCTTGCAATTGGGCTGGGCGGTGATTGCTCCCGGGCACCTGACTCGCGGCGAATCCCTGCGGCTGGCGGCACGCACAAGCGTGCGGATGCTTTGCGGCGTCATGCTATTGCTGCTGATCGCGGCGTTTATTGAAGCCTATTGGTCTTCCTCCACCACGATCACGCCCTGGATCAAATACTCAACGGGCGCCGGGCTGTGGCTGCTGGTTGCCGCCTACCTCACGCTTGCCGGACGCACTCACCATGCGCCTGAGTGAGGCCAGCGTGGTAATTCGGCCCCGCACCTCCTGGGAAGCCATGGACCTGGGCGTACTGATGGCCCAGGAACATCGACTGCTGTTAATGAGCAGTTGGGCAATGGTGACGTTGCCGATATTCATTTTGCTGACCGTGCTGCTGTGGCGATACCCGTCCATGGCCATGTTTGTGTTCTGGTGGTTAAAACCGGCCTTTGACCGCTTGCCACTGTACATCCTCTCCAAGGCCTTGTTTGGCGAGACACCCAGCCTCAAGCAGGCTGTGCGCCAGTGGCCGCGCCTGCTCAAAGGCCAACTGCTGGCCAGCCTGACCTGGAGGCGACTGAGCCTGAGCCGCAGCTTTGTGATGCCGGTGAGCCAGCTTGAAGGCCAGGATGGCAATGCCCGTCAAATACGCCTGGGGGTGCTGCTGCAACGCAACGCCGGCGCCGCACGCTGGCTGACCACCATTGGCGTGCATATGGAAATCGGCCTGTGGTTCGGTTGCATGGCACTGTTTTACCTGTTCATCCCGCAGCAACTGGAACTCGATTGGGACTGGCAACGGCTGGCACTGGCAAGCGGCTCGGAAGGGTTGTGGCTGGAGCATTTGAGTAACGCCTTCTACGCACTGATTCTGGTGTTCTGGGAGCCCATTTATGTCGCTTGCGGCTTCAGCCTGTACCTCAACCGCCGCACCGTGCTGGAAGCCTGGGACCTTGAACTGGTGTTCCGCCGATTACGCCAACGCCTGAGCAGCGTCGCAACGTTGCTGCTGGTGGCTGGGCTGATGCTCGTGCCATTCAGCCGCCCCGTCATGGCGGACGACCCCGGACCGGCCAAACAAGTCACCACCCAGGCCGCCAGCCAATCGATCAAGGCGCTGCTGGACAGCCCCCCGTTCAAGCACCCGGAAACCGTCACTCGCTACCGTTTTGGCGACGAAAAAAACGCCGCGCAACACAAGGTAAAGGGTGACGGTAAACTTCCGGCCTGGCTTCAGGCGCTACTGGACGGATTCAACAGCAATACCTTCAAAAACGCCGCCCTCGGCCTGGAGGTACTGCTCTGGGGCCTGCTGGCGACTGGCCTCGCGCTAGTTGTCTGGCGCTATCGGGAGTGGCTGCACACCTTCGTCAGTCGACGCGGGCCAGCCAAAGCCAAAACCGCCAAAGCGGCCCCTGCACAATTGTTCGGCCTGGCGTTGGGCAGCGAGACCTTGCCTGACGACATTGCCAGCACCGCCGAACAGCTGTGGTCCACCCACCCCAGGGAAGCTCTCGGCCTGCTGTATCGCGGCCTGCTCAACCGACTGCTGCACGACTTCAACCTGCCCCTGAAAAGCGCCGATACCGAAGGCCAGGTCCTGGAGCGCATCCACCAACTGCAACAGCCACAACTACTGGCCTTCAGTGATGCACTGACACACCACTGGCAAAACCTCGCCTATGGCCACCGCCTGCCGCCGGCTTTGGTACAACAGCAACTGTGCCGCGATTGGCGCGCCCTGTTCAGTACGGGAGCCGCCCAATGAACCGCCCCATGCTGTGGGTCGGCCTGCTGCTGGCCTGTGTGCTTGGAGCAGGTGGGCTTTATGTTTGGCACAAGGCGATCCCCTACGACGAAATAGTCGATCGCGGCCCATCGCCACAAGCCATCGCCAACCCCTACCTGGCGGCTGAATACTTCCTGCGCCAGCAGGGCCTGGCCGTGGAACACGCCAACAGCCTTGAGCACCTGGCCGACCAGCCAGCCAAGGGGCATAGCCTGGTATTGCTGGGCGAGCGCAGCAACATGACCCCGCGCCAGGCTGAGCAACTGCTGGACTGGGCAAAATCCGGTGGCCATTTGCTGCTGGTTGCCGAAGCGCTTTGGGATGAGGAAACCGGTAAAAGCGGCGACCTGCTGCTGGATCAGCTGGGCTTCCACCAGACACTCAGCGAGGGCCTTGACGAGCCTGCTTCCCCACGCAAAAAGAAAGTACCGGACCTGACCAAGCTCTACGTCGACAATGAGACCGCCCCGGCCTATTTCAGCTTCGATACCGACTTCAACCTCACCGACCCCAGACACCTGGCGCAGTTCTCCGCCAACAGCGGCAAGTCCAGCCATTTGATGCAACGCAACTTCGGCCAAGGCACCGTAACGGTTGTAACCGACAGCGACTTGTGGAAAACCCCAGGCATCGGCAAACACGATAACGCCTGGCTGTTGTGGTATCTCAACCGGGGGACGGATGTAACACTGCTGTTCAACAGCGACGTAGACGATCTGCTCACCCTGCTAATGCGCAACTTCCCCCAGGCGTTAGTGGCGCTCTGCGCACTGATTGCCCTGGCACTCTGGCACGCCGGCATGCGCCAGGGGCCGACCCAGGCGCCCGCGCCAAAGGCACGTCGCCAGTTACAGGAACATTTGAAGGCCAGTGCCGACTTCCTGCTGCGCCGCAGTGGCCAAGGCACGCTGCTGCACGCCTTGCAGCGTGATATCCAGCGGGCTGCACGACGACGCCACCCAGGCTTTGAACACCTCGACAGCGACGAACAATGGCAGGTCCTCGAACGCCTGACGCGCCAACCCTCCCACGTCATCCGCCAGGCCCTCGACCCACTCCCGGCAAAACGGCTCACCAGCGCCGATTTCAGCCGTCAGGTGGCGAGCCTGCAAACCCTCAGGAATGCCCTATGAGCGAATTTCCATCAGCCACCGCCCCGACTGCCGAAAGCCTTCAAAAGGCCAGCCAGCAGGCACAGGCTCTGCGTGTTGAACTGCGTAAGGCGGTGATTGGCCAGGACCAGGTGATCGACGATGTGCTGACCGCATTGATCGCAGGTGGCCACATACTGCTCGAAGGTGTACCGGGCCTAGGCAAAACCCTGTTGGTTCGCGCGTTGGCACGCTGTTTTGGTGGCGACTTTGCACGTATTCAGTTCACCCCGGACCTGATGCCCAGCGATGTCACCGGCCACGCGGTGTACGACCTGCACAGTGAGCAGTTCAAGCTGCGCAAGGGGCCGCTGTTCACCCACTTGTTGCTGGCCGATGAAATCAATCGCGCCCCCGCCAAGACCCAGGCCGCCCTGCTTGAGGCCATGCAGGAACGCCAAGTCACCCTCGAGGGCGAAGCGCTGCCCATTGGCCAACCGTTCATGGTGCTCGCGACCCAGAACCCCATCGAACAGGAAGGCACGTACCCCCTGCCCGAGGCCGAGCTGGACCGGTTCATGCTCAAAGTACGCATGGACTACCCCGATGCGCAGCAGGAGCTGGAGATGGTCCGCGAAGTCACCCGCTCCTCCAGGGCCGACATGTTGGATGTGCAGCCACTGCGCACGGTGCTGCAGGCAGAGGACGTGTTGCAGTTGCAGCAAATTGCCAGCGAACTGCCGCTGGATGAGCAAGTACTCGACTACGCCGTGCGCCTGGCCCGCGCCACTCGCAGTTGGCCGGGGCTGACCATCGGTGCAGGCCCGCGTGCCTCCATCGCCCTGGTTCGCGGCGCCCGCGCCCGGGCCTTGCTACGCGGCGGCGAGTTTGTTACCCCGGACGATATCAAGGGCTGCGCCTTGGCGGTGCTGCGCCATCGCGTGCGTATTGCCCCCGAATTGGACATTGACGGGCTGGAAGTGGATCAGGTGCTCAAGCAACTGCTGGACCAGATTTCGGCACCTCGGCAATGACCCGACCATGAAGCCAACTCGTCTGCTGCTGATCTGGCTCGGCGTCCTCTCGGGTTTGAACATCCTCTTGGGCGCGGCTACAGCGCTCCAGCTCAAAGTGCCCGACACGCTGCATTCAGTGGCGTGGGGCCTGCTGCTGGCGCTGTTTCTATTGGCACTGCTGGACGCCCTGCGCCTGCGGCGCCTTCCCTGCCCACGGGTGCAACGGCAGATGCCCGGCAGCCTGGCCCTGGGCCGCTGGGGTGAGGTACGCCTGACCCTTGAACATGACTACCCGCAGCCGCTGACCGTGCAGGTATTTGACCACGCACCTGACGGCCTGAGCGTGGAGAATATGCCGCAGTCCATCGAGCTTCTCCCGGGCCAGCGAAGCGAACTGGGCTATCGAGTGCGGCCCTTGCGGCGCGGCCACTTCAGTTTCAGTCGCAGTGAGATTCACCTGCCCAGCCCTTTCGGGTTGTGGTCTGCGAGGCGTTTTGTTGCAGCCCGGGATACAACGCGGGTCTACCCTGACTTTGCCCGTTTGTACGGCGCACAACTGCTGGGCGTGGACAGTTGGTTGAGCCAATTAGGGGTTCGCCAGCACCCACGACGCGGGTTGGGGCTGGAGTTTCATCAGTTGCGCGAGTTTCGCGAAGGCGACAGCCTGCGACAGATCGACTGGAAGGCCACCGCGCGCCAGCGCACGCCCATCGCCCGGGAATATCAGGACGAACGCGACCAGCAGATAGTGCTCATGCTCGATTGCGGCCGGCGCATGCGCAGCCAGGACGCGGAGCTCGCTCACTTCGACCACGCCCTCAATGCCTGCCTGTTACTCAGTTACGTCGCCTTGCGCCAAGGCGATGCGGTGGGTCTGTGCACCTTTGCCTGTGACCAGCCACGCTACCTGGCACCCGTCAAAGGCAGCGGCCAACTGAACGTATTACTCAATGCCGTTTACGACCTCGACACCACCCGACGCACTGCCGATTATGCAGCCGCCGCCAGCCAATTACTGGCCCGACAGAAACGTCGGGCATTAGTGATCGTGGTGACCAATCTTCGCGATGAAGATGATGAGGAGTTACTCGCAGCCGTTAAGCGCATCAGCCGGCAACATCGGGTGCTGGTCGCCAGCCTGCGCGAAGACATACTCGACCAACTGCGCCAGGCCCCGGTTCAAACCTTGCCTGAAGCGCTGGCCTACAGCGGGACTGTCGACTATCTCAACAAGAGAAACGATCTGCATGAGCGCTTGAGTGCCCACGGTTTGTCGGTGCTGGATACGCCACCTTCGGGGCTGGGGGCTGCACTGGTGACGCGCTATCTGGGCTGGAAAAAGGCCGGTGTTTTATGACTCAAGCACACGACCACAAGCTCGGCTAACCACGTCCGAGCCGGGTCGACAGCGCGCAACGTCTAGGCGGAAGCCTGCAGAGGATCAAAGGTGAAGTAATGATACAAGGCACTTATCAAGTGCCCGTATGCCTCAGGCGCTTCGACCACGCGAAACCCTGAGTCATAGTGCTGCGGGTTAACATCTTCGTGGCTCCACAAGCACATCGCTGTGAGGTCAATTGCCTGGAAATCACCGTCTGCCAGAGGGATTTTCAAACGCAGTTCAAACGCCACGTCAACCATCATGGGTAATTGGCTGATTAACATCAGCCCATCTTCGGACACGTTCCCCAAGTAGCCAATAGGCTTATCCGTCAGCCGGTTGAACACTTTCAAGAAACCAGACAGCTGATGCCGCTCAATCCTTCGGTCGGTAAACATGATGAAATCGCCATCCATTGGCCAGATCAGTGGCCGCGCCAGTTATTCGGAACGAACACTGAATGTTCGCTCTCCCTGGAAATTGGTGCGAATCCAGCGTGCGCTTGATCGCCTTACAACTGCCAATCCCAAGCAATCCATCCGATTGAACATAAACTTGTACAAACAGACATTCAAAGAATAGCTTAAGACTGGCGACGGGCCAGCTATGGAATGACAAATATCATCAAAGTGATGCGGGCCGTGGCTGCGCGACACTCGCGCCGGAGTAATGGCCCAGTTGCTGCAGGGTGTCGAGCCGAGCACGGGCACGATAGGCGTACTCGCTGGACGGGTACTGATTGATGATGAACTGGTAGGTTTGCACCGCATCGACGAACAGCTTCTGGCGCTCCAGGCATTGCCCGCGCAGCATCGAAACTTCCGGTTGCACATACCGACGGGTACGGCTCTCGCGGTCTACCTGGGACAACTCCAGGGTGACACGCTCGCAGTCACCCACCCCATAGGCGCGGTAAGCGTTGTTCAAATGATGGTCCATCGACCAGCGGGTACAGCCGACAACACTGACGGCCAGGGCAGCAATGAGCAAAATTCGCATGGGGGTTCTCCTGTCTTGAGCAGTGTATCGACCCCGCGTCGAAAATCTTCAAGGATGTTCATCTATTCAATTGGAGCGAAAACAAGCGAATCTTCGATAAGTAGTGCAAACGAACAATGACTACAACCAAAGAGCATAGTAGCCTTCCCCAGCGCTTGAACTCAGGAGTCTGTGCATGTCCGTCCGTCGTACCAAAATCGTCGCCACCCTTGGCCCGGCCAGTAACTCGCCGGAAGTCCTCGAACAGCTGATTCTGGCTGGTTTGGACGTTGCCCGTCTGAACTTCTCCCACGGCACCCCGGACGAGCACAAGGCTCGCGCCAAGCTGGTGCGTGACCTGGCCGCCAAGCACGGCCGCTTTGTGGCACTGCTGGGTGACCTGCAAGGCCCGAAAATTCGTATCGCCAAATTCGCCAACAAGCGCATTGAGCTGAAGATCGGTGACAAGTTCACCTTCTCCACCAGCCATTCGCTGACCGAAGGCAACCAGGAAGTCGTCGGTATCGACTACCCGGACCTGGTCAAGGACTGCGGCGTCGGCGACGAACTGCTGCTGGACGACGGCCGCGTGGTGATGCGCGTCGACACGGCCACCTCGACGGAGCTGAACTGCACCGTGATCATCGGTGGCCCGTTGTCCGATCACAAAGGCATCAACCGTCGCGGCGGTGGCCTGACGGCGCCGGCCCTGACTGAGAAAGACAAGGCCGACATCAAGCTCGCCGCCGAAATGGAAGTGGACTACCTCGCCGTGTCCTTCCCACGCGACGCTGCCGACATGGAATATGCCCGTAAGCTGCGCGACGAAGCCGGCGGTACTGCCTGGCTGGTGGCGAAGATCGAACGTGCCGAAGCCGTGGCCGATGACGAAACCCTCGATGCCCTGATCAATGCATCCGACGCTGTGATGGTTGCCCGTG
Source organism: Pseudomonas sp. PA-5-4B (assembly GCF_021606215.1). NCBI lineage: Bacteria > Pseudomonadati > Pseudomonadota > Gammaproteobacteria > Pseudomonadales > Pseudomonadaceae > Pseudomonas > Pseudomonas sp. PA-5-4B. The sequence goes on from NZ_WKDB01000012.1 coordinate 94,330, forward strand.
GCGACCTGGGCGTGGAAATCGGTGACGCCGAGCTGATCGGTATCCAGAAGAAGATCATCCTGCACGCACGCCGTCACAACAAGGCCGTGATCGTAGCGACCCAGATGATGGAGTCGATGATCCAGAACCCGATGCCAACCCGTGCCGAAGTGTCCGACGTGGCCAACGCCGTGCTCGACTACACCGACGCCGTGATGCTCTCGGCTGAAAGTGCTGCCGGCCCTTACCCGCTGGAAGCCGTACAGGCCATGGCGCGTATCTGCGTCGGTGCCGAAAAGCACCCGACCAGCAAGACCTCCAGCCACCGCATCGGCAAAGTGTTCGAAAGCTGCGACCAGAGCATCGCCCTGGCGGCCATGTACACCGCCAACCACTTCCCGGGCGTCAAGGCGATCATTGCCCTGACCGAAAGTGGCTACACCCCGCTGATCATGTCGCGCATCCGTTCGTCGGTACCGATCTACGCGTTCACCCCGCACCGCGAAGCCCAGGCCCGCGCAGCGTTGTTCCGTGGCGTGTACACCATTCCGTTCGATCCAGCTTCGTTGGCCCCTAACGAAGTGAGCCAGAAGGCAATCGACGAACTGGTCAAGCGTGGCGTCGTAGAGAAAGGCGACTGGGTCATCCTGACCAAGGGCGACAGCTACCACACCACCGGTGGCACCAATGGCATGAAGATCCTGCACGTGGGCGACCCGCAGTTCTGAGTGACACGCTGAAAAACAAAAGCCCTGCCATGTGAATGGCGGGGCTTTTTGTATTTAAAGGCCTGGAGATCTGTTGAATTAAAGGGCCTCATCGCAGGCAAGCCAGCTCCCACAGTTGACCGCATTCCAATGTGGGAGCTGGCTTGCCTGCGATGGCGTCATCAACGCCGGGCAATAAACCCCGACAACGCCGCAATCGCCTCCGGTGACTTCAAACGCTGCACAAACAACGCCCCCTCGACCTCAATCACCTGCCGCAACTGTTCACGGTCGACACTTTTCATCAACTGTTTGCTGACCTGCACCGCTCCCGGCGCCAGGGTTTCAAAGCGCTGCGCAACTTCCCGCGCCTTGACCAGCGCCGCTTCACCGCTACCCATCGCCTCAGTAGCAATGCCCCACGCCGCCGCCTGCTCGCCGGTAAAGCCTTCGCCCAACAGCAACAGTTCAGCCGCTTTCGCATGCCCCAGCAGCCGAGGCAGGATCAGGCTGGAGCCAAACTCCGGGCACAGCCCCAGGTTGACGAAAGGCATGCGCAAGCGCGCATCGCGACTGATATAGACGAGATCGCAATGCAGCAACAGGGTCGTACCGATGCCGACCGCCGCACCCGCCACCGCCGCGATCACCGGCTTGCGGCAGTTGAGCAGGCTTTTCATGAAGTGAAACGGCGGGCTGTCCAGATCACTGGGCGGCTGTTCGAGGAAGTCGGCTATGTCGTTGCCGGCGGTAAAACACTCATTGCTGCCCTGGATCAGCACCGCACGGATACCTGAGTCCGCATCAGCCTGCTCCAACGCCTCGGCCAGTTGGGTGTACATGGCGCGGGTCAGGGCGTTTTTCTTGTCGGGGCGATTGAACTGCAGGGTCAGCAGCCCGCCTTCGCGTTGCAGCAGGATGGCGTCGGTCATGGCGAATCTCGCGGCTGGAAAAGTCAGCGCTCAACCACGCGGCAGGAACATATCAGCCAGCAGTTGATTGCGCGGCAAGCCCGCCAGGAACAGGCGTTTGGAAAACGCTTCGACATTGGCGGGGTGCCCGCAGAGTAAGGCCAGAGTTTGCCGCGAAACAAGCCGCAGTTGCGCCAATGCCTGGGCCGACTCAGCCGCCGTCCACAGCTCCACAGTCAGGTTCGCGTGCAGCGCGGCCAATTGCGCCAAGGGTTCGGCCAGATAATGCCCATCGGCATCATGGGCCAGGTGAATCAGGCGGATGGCGCCTTGGTGATCCTGGCGCAGTGCCTCGCGCAGCACGCCCCATAACGGCCCAAGCCCCGTGCCGGATGCCAGCAGCCACAGCGGCCGCGATTGCCAGTCAGGATCGTATTGCAGTGCCCCGCCACGTAATTCGCCGAGGCGCAGGCTGTCGCCCACCTGTAATTGCCGAGCAATAGCGCTGAATTCGCCGGGCAGGCGGCAATCGAGGTGAAACTCCAAAAACGGGTCTTCCTGCGGCAAGCTGGCCAACGAATACGGGCGCGCCACCTGCCCCGCCCACAGCACCAGATGTTGCCCGGCCCGATAACGCAAGCCACGTTCGGGTTGCAGGCGCAGGCGCAGTACCTCGGGGCTCAACCAGTCGACGCCCACCACTTGAGCGGGCAAACCATCGTGCAGTGGGTCAAATGCTTCAACCTGTAAATCTGCGACAACTTCACACTGGCAAGCCAAACGCCAACCGTCCTGGCGCTGCGCCGGGCTCAGGGCATCGGGTTGCTTATCATCGACCTCACCCCGGCAACGCACCAGGCACGCATGGCAACTGCCCGCCCGGCAACTGTAGGGCACAGCCACACCCGCCAGATTCAAGGCATCCAGCAGGTTGCTGCCGGTGGCTACCGACCAGTGGCGTTCGCCGACGTGCAGTTCAGGCATATAAAGGCTCAATCAGAAGGGACCGGCACAGGGAATCATGCCTGCGACAGTTTGACCATAGTCGGGTGTATCGGCCACCGCGTCGGGTTATACTGCCGCGCCTTTTTAGCGTCGCGCCTTGCACCACTGTGGCGTGCCTTGGAAAGGTGGTTTCAGCCGACCGATGCAACACTGAAGCCACCTTTATTGAATGTTCCCTTATAGAGGAGCGCGACTCATGACCGTGATCAAGCAAGACGACCTGATTCAGAGCGTTGCCGACGCCCTGCAATTCATTTCCTACTACCACCCCGTTGACTTCATCCAGGCCATGCACGAAGCCTACCTGCGTGAAGAATCGCCGGCAGCCCGTGACTCCATCGCCCAGATCCTGATCAACTCGCGCATGTGCGCCACCGGCCATCGCCCAATCTGCCAGGACACCGGTATTGTTACCGTGTTCGTGCGCGTGGGCATGGACGTGCGTTGGGACGGCGCCACCATGGGCCTGGACGACATGATCAACGAAGGCGTGCGTCGCGCCTACAACCTGCCGGAAAACGTCCTGCGTGCTTCCATCCTGGCCGACCCGGCCGGTGCGCGTAAAAACACCAAGGACAACACTCCGGCCGTAATCCACTACTCCATCGTCCCGGGTAACACCGTGGAAGTGGACGTGGCAGCCAAGGGCGGCGGTTCCGAGAACAAGTCGAAAATGGCCATGCTCAACCCGTCCGACTCGATCGTCGACTGGGTGCTCAAGACCGTTCCGACCATGGGCGCCGGCTGGTGCCCACCGGGCATGCTCGGCATCGGCATCGGCGGCACCGCCGAGAAAGCTGCGGTAATGGCCAAGGAAGTGTTGATGGAGTCCATCGACATTCACGAGCTGAAAAAGCGCGGCCCGCAGAACCGTATCGAAGAGATGCGCCTGGAGCTGTTCGAGAAGGTCAACCAACTGGGCATCGGCGCCCAGGGCCTGGGTGGCCTGACCACCGTGCTCGACGTGAAAATCATGGACTACCCGACCCACGCAGCCTCGCTGCCGGTGTGCATGATCCCCAACTGCGCCGCCACCCGTCATGCACACTTTGTGCTCGATGGTTCAGGCCCGGCGTCGCTGGAGGCACCACCGCTGGACGCCTACCCGGAAATCGTCTGGGAAGCCGGCCCGTCGGCCCGCCGCGTCAACCTCGACACCCTGCCCCCGGAAGAAGTACAAAGCTGGAAGCCGGGCGAAACCGTGTTGCTCAACGGCAAGATGCTCACCGGCCGCGACGCAGCTCACAAGCGTATGGTCGAGATGCTCAACAAGGGCGAAACCCTGCCGGTGGACCTCAAGGGTCGCTTCATCTACTACGTCGGCCCGGTTGATCCGGTGCGCGAAGAAGTGGTTGGCCCGGCTGGCCCGACCACGGCCACGCGGATGGACAAGTTCACCCGTCAGATCCTCGAGCAAACCGGCCTGTTGGGTATGATCGGCAAATCCGAGCGCGGCCCGACTGCGATCGAAGCGATCAAGGACCACAAGGCCGTATACCTGATGGCCGTGGGCGGCGCTGCTTACCTGGTGGCGCAAGCCATCAAGAAGTCGCGCGTTGTCGCATTTGCCGAACTGGGCATGGAAGCGATCTACGAGTTCGACGTCAAAGACATGCCGGTCACCGTTGCGGTGGACAGCAAGGGCGAATCCGTACACATCACCGGTCCTGCCATCTGGCAGAAGAAGATCAGTGAAAGCCTGGCGGTCGAAGTGCAGTAAGCACTTCCCCGCAAGGAAAAAGGCGACTGCGGCCCCACGGCCCAGTCGCCTTTTTTATGGCGAACTCGGTCATGTGGGAGCTGGCTTGCCTGCTCCCACAGAAATTCCACGTGCCACAAGTTTGCGGCGGCTCATGCTATGGTGCTTGCCCCTTACCGCGCCTGTTCATCACCGTATGATCGTGATCCCTCGCCCCCTGCGACTGACTTTCTACTCGCTGTTGATCATCGCCGGCGCCGTGCTGGCCGCCGCCTTGGCCACCCGCCATGCCGAACGCCAGGCCTTGGTGGATGACGCCGCTCGCGCCAATCAACAACTGGCGCTCTATGCCAACTCACTGCATACCCTGATTGAACGTTACCGTGCCCTGCCCGCCGTACTGGCGCTGGATTCGGAAATGATCAGCGCCCTTAAAGCCCCGCTGGACACCGCCACCCAGGACTTGCTCAACCGCAAGCTGGAACGCATCAACGGTGCCGCGCAGTCTTCCACTCTGGAATTGATGGACCGTAACGGTCTGGCCGTGGCCGCCAGCAACTGGAACCTGCCCAGCAGTTATGTCGGGCACAACTACGCGTTTCGCCCGTATTTCAGCCAGACCTTGAGCCAGGGAACCGGGCGTTTTTATGCGGTGGGGGTGACCACCGGCATTCCGGGTTATTTCCTCTCCAGCGCCGTGGTCGATGAGCACGAACAGTTCCTCGGCGCCATGGTGGTGAAGCTGGAGTTCCCCGAACTTGAGCGCGAATGGGCCCAAGGTAATGACCTGCTGCTGGTCAGCGATGCGCGTGGCATCGTGTTTATCGCCAATCAGCCGGGCTGGCGTTTCCGCAACTTGCGTCCGTTGTCGGCGAGCGACCTTGCCGAACTCAAGGCAACTCGCCAATACGACAAGAAACAGCTGCAGCCGCTGGACACCCAAACATTGCAGCGTTTTGACGAAAACAGCCATCTGATGCGTGTCAACGGCCCCGACGGCAACGCCAATTACATCTGGGAATCCCTGCCGCTGAAAGCCGAAGGCTGGACCTTGCACTTGCTGCGCAAACCGCAATTCGCCTTTGAAGACCAACGCAACGCTGGCCTTGCCGCCGCCGGTTCATGGCTGGCGCTGGTGTTCCTGCTGCTGTTCCTGAACCAACGCTGGCGCCTGGCCCGTTTGCGCCAACGCAGCCGCGAGGAGCTTGAACAGCTTGTCGAAGAACGCACCCAGGCGTTGCGCACTGCGCAGGATGGCCTGGTGCAGTCGGCCAAGCTGGCGGCCTTGGGGCAAATGTCCGCTGCCCTCGCCCATGAGATCAATCAGCCGCTGACCACCCAGCGCATGCAATTGGCGACCTTGCGCCTGCTGCTCGATCACGGCCGCGTGGACGATGCCTATAAGGCGCTCACCCCGCTGGACGACATGCTCACGCGCATGGCGGCGCTCACCAGCCACCTTAAGACCTTCGCCCGCAAGAGCCCCAGCGGCCTGCGCGAACGGCTGGATTTGGCCACGGTGGTCGACCAATCCTTGCACCTGCTCGACGCCCGCCTGCGCGATGAAAGCATTGGTGTGGTGCTGGACCTGAGCCGCCCCGCCTGGGTGCGCGGTGACGCGATCCGCCTGGAGCAAGTGCTGATCAACCTGCTACGCAATGCGCTGGACGCCATGGCCGACAAACCGCGCAAACGCCTGGAAATCCGCCTGCACGCCGACCAACAGCTGTGGCAACTGAGCGTCAGCGACAGCGGCGGCGGGATTGCCGAAGCCCATTTGAACAGCGTGTTCGATCCATTTTTCACCACCAAACCCGTGGGCGACGGCCTTGGCTTGGGGTTGGCCGTGTCCTATGCCATCGTGCATGAACTGGGTGGGCGCCTGCTCGCCGGTAACCGTGGCGACGGCGCGGTATTTACCCTGACCTTGCCCATCGCGCTGGAGACACCCGACCTATGTTGAACGCAGTGATTGTGGTGGATGACGAGGCGAGTATTCGCACCGCCGTCGAGCAGTGGTTGAGCCTGTCGGGATTCGAAGTGCAGTTGTTCAGTCGCGCCGAAGAATGCCTGGCACAGCTGCCCAAAGACTTTCCTGGCGTCATTTTGAGCGACGTGCGCATGCCCGGCCTCAGCGGCCTGGAGCTGCTGGCCGAAGTGCAGCGGCGTGACGCCGACTTACCGGTGATCTTGCTCACCGGCCATGGCGATGTACCGATGGCCGTGGAAGCCATGCGCGACGGTGCCTACGACTTTCTGGAAAAACCCTTCAGCCCGGACGCACTGCTCAACAGCCTGCGCCGCGCCTTGGATAAACGCGGGTTGATCCTGGAGAACCGTCGCCTGCATCAACAGGCCGACCATCGGGCGCAGCTGGAATCGAGCCTGCTCGGCGTGTCTCGCGGTTTGCAGACCCTGCGCCGGCAAGTGCTGGACCTGGCCAGCTTGCCGGTCAATGTGCTGATCCGTGGCGAAACCGGCAGCGGCAAGGAACTGGTCGCCCGTTGCCTGCATGATTTTGGCCCTCGGGCAAAAAAGCCGTTTGTCGCGCTCAACTGCGCGGCCATCCCCGAGCAGCTGTTTGAAGCCGAGCTGTTCGGCCACGAAAGCGGCGCGTTCACCGGCGCCCAGGGCAAGCGCATCGGCAAGCTGGAATATGCCCACGGCGGCACGCTGTTCCTGGATGAAATCGAAAGCATGCCGCTGGCCCAGCAGGTCAAATTGTTGCGGGTGCTGCAAGAGCAAAAACTGGAGCGGCTGGGCTCCAACCAAAGTATCCATGTGGACTTGCGCATCATTGCCGCCACCAAGCCCGACTTGCTCGAAGAGGCCCGCGCCGGGCGGTTTCGCGAAGACCTGGCGTACCGTTTAAACGTCGCACAACTGCGCCTGCCGCCGTTGCGTGAGCGCCGCGAAGATATCCCGCTGTTGTTCGACCACTTCGCCCAAAGCGCCGCCGAGCGCCTGGGCCGCAACGTCGAGCCGTTGAGCGGCGCGCAACTGGGGCGCCTGCTCAGCCACGACTGGCCGGGCAATGTGCGCGAGCTGGCCAACGTCGCCGAGCGCCAAGTGCTGGGCCTGGGTGAACCTGAGCCGGAAGGCGTCGAGGCCGGGCAATCCCTGGCGGCGCAACAGGAAGCGTTCGAAGCGCATTGCCTCAAGGCTGCGTTGACGCGGCACAAAGGCGATATCAAGGCGGTGTTGGCCGAGCTGCAACTGCCGCGCCGTACCTTGAATGAAAAGATGCAGCGGCATGGGTTGGTGCGGGAGATGTTTCTTTAGCTATTTTCGATGGCGTTTTCGAAGACGCTATCGCAGGCAAGCCAGCTCCCACAGTTGGAATGCGCGTTCCTGTGGGAGCTGGCTTGCCTGCGATGAGGCCAGCAGCCATAAGCGGATTTCCGCTCACCACCCAATAATCATCAGCGACTTTCCGCTCAAAAAAATCTTGTAACCCTTCTATTCCGGGCCTTCATCTGTTTGGCACAGCTCCTGCTATAGCCCAAACCAGGCTGCGTTCGTGCGGCTCCATAAAAACAACTAGATGAAGGATCCTTCAATGGATAACTCCAACGCCCTGCCTCTGGGGTCGGCGGCCGCGCCGGCTAAAGAGCGCACCACTACCAGCCGTATCAAATCGATCTTCAGTGGCTCCGTCGGCAATATGGTCGAATGGTACGACTGGTACGTCTACGCCGCTTTCTCGCTGTACTTCGCCAAGACCTTCTTCCCCGCCGGTGACTCCACCGCTCAGTTGATGAACACCGCTGCCATCTTTGCCGTGGGCTTTATCATGCGCCCGATCGGTGGCTGGCTGATGGGCCTGTATGCCGACTACAAAGGCCGCAAGGCTGCGCTGATGTTCTCGGTATTGCTGATGTGCTTCGGTTCGCTGCTGATCGCGCTGACGCCGGGCTACGACACCATCGGTATCGGCGCGCCGATCCTGCTGGTGTTTGCGCGTTTGCTGCAGGGCCTGTCGGTCGGTGGCGAGTACGGCACCTCGGCCACTTACCTGAGTGAGATGGCGACCAAGGAGCGTCGCGGTTTCTTCTCCAGCTTCCAGTACGTGACCCTGATCTCCGGCCAGCTCATCGCCCTTGCCGTATTGATCGTGTTGCAACAAACCCTGACCACCGAGCAGCTGTATGCCTGGGGCTGGCGCATCCCGTTCGCCATCGGCGCGCTGTGCGCAGTCGTCGCGTTGTTCCTGCGTCGTGGCATGGAAGAAACCGAGTCGTTCACCAAAAAGGAAAAAGCCAAGGAAAGCGCAATGCGCACCTTGATGCGTCACCCCAAGGAAGTGATGACCGTGGTCGGCCTGACCATGGGCGGCACCCTGGCCTTCTACACCTACACCACCTACATGCAGAAATACCTGGTGAACACGGTCGGCATGAGCATCTCCGACTCCACCACCATTTCGGCCGCCACACTGTTCCTGTTCATGTGCCTGCAACCGCTGGTTGGCGGGCTGTCAGACAAGGTTGGCCGCCGGCCGATCCTGATCGCCTTCGGCATCCTCGGCACGCTGTTCACCGTGCCGATCCTCACAACCCTGCACACTATCCAAAGCTGGTGGGGTGCGTTCTTCCTGATCATGGCGGCGCTGATCATCGTCAGCGGCTATACCTCGATCAACGCGGTGGTGAAAGCTGAACTGTTCCCAACCGAGATCCGTGCGCTGGGCGTGGGCCTGCCGTATGCGCTGACCGTGTCGATCTTCGGCGGTACGGCTGAAGTGATTGCGCTGTGGTTCAAGAACATCGGCATGGAGACGGGTTACTACTGGTATGTGACCGCGTGTATCGCTGTGTCGCTGGTGGTTTACGTGACCATGAAAGACACCCGTAAACACTCGCGCATCACCACCGACTAAGGGTTTAGCGCGGTAAAAAATGTGGGAGCTGGCAAGCCCGCTCCCACATTTGGTTTCAGGAAACGTCCGCTATTGCGCTACGCCCATACCGACGCTGCGCATATGCCGCCCCGGCAATCATCACCACCAGCACTGCCGCCAGCACCGCCGATGAGCCAACGGTGCCGAAATCCAGCCCGCCCTTTTCAGAGGGTTTGGTCAGAAAATCGCCCAGGGTCGCACCAAACGGGCGGGTCAGCACAAATGCCACCCAGAACAGCAGCACTGACGATATCTGTGTGAAGTATTTGAGTGCGACCACCAGCGCAATCGCCGAGCCGATCAGCAAGGCGCCACCGGCAAAGCCCAACCCCGAATCGTCCGCCAGGAAGTCGCCCAACGCGGTGCCCAAGGTGTTGGAAAACAGAATCGCCATCCAGTAAAACAGCTCGCCGCGAAAGGTCTGGACCTTGTTCACGTTCAGCGAGTCGCCGCTCAAGCGCCACAGTGCAAAGATGATCATCAGGATCACGATCAGGATCATCGACCCTGCCGCATAGCCCAGGCCCAACGTGCGGTCCATAAAGTCCGACATGGTGGTGCCGGCCGTGCTGGTGGACAGGATCACGATCCAGTACAGCACCGGGTTGTAGGTTTTCGACCAGAGCTGTGTCAGCAGCGTGACGAGAAACACGCTGATCAGGATCATCGAGCTGATGGCGTAGCCGACGTTAAGGGTCATCGAGAGCAAATCCCCGGCGGTTTCGCCCAGGGTCGTTGCGCAGATTTTCATGACCCAGAACGCCAGGGTGATCTGAGGAAGTTTGTTCATGTGCGAGAAGGCTCCGAAGCTCAGTCTTTCAATCAGCCGACTTAAAGGGGTGCCGACCTGGCGCGCAGACTGAACGCGGGGCTGTGAAAAATAGGTGGGCAATCAATGAAAATTCCATACGCGCGATGGAAATTCATCGCTCTGGATTGCACTATGACGGCCTCCTCCAACGCGCAGCAGGAACCCTGGCCCATGTCCGACGATATCCATTTCTACGAACCCGCCAACGGCCACGGCCTGCCCCATGATCCGTTCAATGCCATAGTCGGGCCACGGCCGATTGGCTGGATCTCGTCACACGATGGCGAGGGCCGCCTGAACCTGGCGCCCTACAGTTTCTTCAACGCGTTCAACTACATCCCGCCGATCATTGGGTTTTCCAGTGTCGGGCGCAAAGACAGCCTGAACAACATCGAACAGACCGGCGAGTTCGTGTGGAACCTGGCCACCCGCCCGCTGGCCGAGCAGATGAACCAGAGCTGCGCGGCCGTATCGCCGGACGTGAATGAATTCGAGTTATCCGGCCTGACGCCGGTGGCCTCGAAAATCGTCGGGGTGCCACGGGTGGGCGAAAGCCCGGTGTCGTTTGAATGCAAGGTGACGCAGATCATTCAACTGCAGCGTGCCGACAAGGGGTTGGTGCCTAGCTGGCTGGTGCTCGGTGAGGTGGTTGCCGTGCACATTGCCAAGTGGCTGCTCAAGGATGGGGTTTACGACACGGCGGCCGCTGAGCCGATTTTGCGCGGCGGTGGCCCGGCGGATTATTTCCAGTTGGGACCGGAGGCGTTGTTCAAGATGTATCGCCCGCGCTGACCCGATACTGCCCAACAAACAC
>NZ_WKDB01000120.1:0-9308 GCF_021606215.1 Pseudomonas sp. PA-5-4B
CCACCCCAGCGCCTGGCACCCCGGCATTGCCGCCCAATCCAGGCAACACCGCAATCCCCCTTTACCGCGCCGAAGTGCCGGTGTACGCCGTGCTGTTTCAAGCTGCCGAGCAAATCGTGCAAGGCATGCTGGGGACTTACCACGAACGCGTGGGCGATCAGCGCCAGCAGCAACAAACCGGGGTATTCCCCACAGGTTGGGCCAGGGTGTACGGCGGCAACAGTCGCCAGAGTTTCGCGGGAACGGTCAGCCCGACACTGGACAGTTCGCTGTCGGCCTTCCAGGTGGGCAGCGACCTGTACGCCACCAGCACGGACAGCGGCCAGACTCACCGGCTTGGCTTCTTTGTGGGCCACAGCCGCCTGCAAGGCGACGTCAAGGGTTTCAACGGTGGCTTCCAAGACAAGGACGCAGGCCGCCTGACCTTGCGCGGCGACAGCCTGGGCGCCTACTGGACACTGATCGGCGCCAACCGCGCCTATCTGGACCTGGTGGTAATGGGCACCCGCTTCACCGGCAACAACGAGTCCGACCGGGGCATCAAGATGAAAACCAAAGGCAGCAACGCATTGGCGTCCGCCGAAGCGGGCTGGCCTTTTACTGTGAGTGCCCAATGGGAACTGGAGCCACAAGCCCAGCTCATCGTCGACCGCACGCGGCTGGACAGCCAGAACGACCGAATCTCCGCCGTCTCCTACGACGCTGACACGCATGTCACCACCCGCCTGGGTGCCCGCTTGCGTGGCAGCTATGAGGTGAGTGGTATGCCCCTGCAGCCATACGCGCGTGCCAACGTCTGGCATGCCCGCGCCGGCACCAACACCGTTAGGTTCGATGATGCTACCGACATAAACACCGAGCAAAAGTCGACCACGCTGAACCTCAACGTCGGCGCCACCTTGACCGTTGCCCAAGGCATCAGCCTGTACGGCCAACTGGGCTACAACCGCAACCTGGACAGCAATGCCCTCAACGGCCGCCAAGGCACGCTGGGGCTTCGAATGGATTTCTGATCCGCGTATGTGTATCGCACTGTATCCAGGGCCCGTTGCGATACACAACGTTTAACCCATGGCACTTGCTGAAACACAGCCGATACAGCACGACGTTCAACTGAGCACCCGGCACACATCAAGCCCCAGGAGGCTCGCCATGCACGCTCAGTTGAAACGCCACCCACTTTTCCTGGCTTTTGCCCTGTTGCCATTCGCGGCCATGGGCATGGCCCATGCCGAGATGCCCGAACCGCAAACCCCGGCACCGCAGCATCAATCGGCGTTCGGGACGCTCAAGCACATCAAGGCCGGCCTGCTGGACGTGGCCTACGCCGAGGTCGGCCCGGCCAATGGCCAAGTGGTGATCCTGTTGCATGGCTGGCCCTACGATATCGACAGCTACGCCAACGTCGCACCGCTGTTGGCCGCCAAGGGCTACCGCGTGTTGGTCCCCTATGCGCGGGGTTATGGCGACACGCGTTTTCTGTCGGATAAAACCTTGCGTAACGGTGAACCGGCGGCGCTGGCCCAGGACGTGATCGATTTCATGGATGCGCTGAAGATCAATCAAGCGGTGCTGGGCGGTTACGACTGGGGCGCGCGCTCAGCAGATATAGTCTCGGCGCTGTGGCCGGAACGGGTCAAGGCATTGGTGTCAGTCAGTGGCTACCTGATCGGCAACCAGGCCGCCGGTAAGAACCCGCTGCCACCCAAAGCTGAGTTGCAGTGGTGGTACCAGTTCTACTTCGCCACCGAACGCGGCGCCGCCGGCTACCAGAAAAACACCCACGATTTCGCCAAGCTGATCTGGCAGACCGCCTCGCCGAAGTGGGCCTTTGACGAGGCCACCTTCGAACGCAGCGCCAAAAGCCTGGACAACCCCGATCACGTGGCAATCACCGTCTTCAACTACCGCTGGCGCCTGGGCCTGGTACAGGGCGAACCGCAATACGCTGCCCTGGAGCAAACACTCGCGCAGTCACCGAGCATTGGCGTGCCGACTATCACGCTTGAAGGCGACGCCAACGGTGCGCCGCACCCGTTACCTGAGGACTACGCCAAACGCTTTACCGGCAAGTACCAGTTTCGTCTGGTGAGCGGCGGCATCGGCCATAACCTGCCGCAAGAAGCGCCTGCGGCGTTTGCCAAGGCCATAGTGGACGCCGATCACCTGTGAAGCGACGTGAACTGCGTAGCAGCCGTGCCTAAAGTCGCCCAAAGGAATGCCGATACGCTTCTGGCGCCGCCCTTTGGCGTTCCTTTTGCGAGCCGTCATGGCACGCCGCATGCTTTGTTCCTGGCTCGACCACATGGAGTAAGAGTGAATGCCCGCACGCGCCCGCTTCCTGGAGCACTACCGCAAAGCCGACCGCATCATGCTGGCGTTGATCTGGCTGATGTTTTTATTCTCCCTGGGCCTGGCCTTCTGGCACAACACCTGGCTGCAAGCGGTGATCGTCGGCGGCGGCGCCAGCGTGGTGCTCACCTTGCTCTATCGCGCCCTCGGTGGCACCCGTTTGATGCGTTGTTTGCTGGGCGCCGGCCTGATGGTCATGGCGGCGCTGCAGATTAACCAGGCGCAGGGCTTGATCGAAGCGCACTTCGGTATCTTCGCGCTGCTGGCGGTGCTGACGTTTTACCGCGACTGGCTGCCGATCCTCGTCGCGGCGGTGACCATCGCCGTCCACCACGTGGTGTTTCACGCGTTGCAACATCAGGGTTTCCCGGTATTTGTAATGGACCATCATGGCGGTTGGAACATGGTGTTCGTGCACGCCTTCTACGTTGTGATGGAGACGGTCGCCCTGCTCTACCTCGCCATTCATAGCCAGGCCGAGGCGGTCGAAAGCCAGGAGATGCTGGAAAAAATGCTCGCCGTGACCTCCCAGCTCACCGTTGAAACCGCCCAGGGTGAAGGCAAGGTGCACGTGTCCCTGGCCAAGCGTTTCGACCACTTCCTGCAGCAGATCACCCACCTGATCGATGGCGTGACCCGTGACTCCCACGGTCTCGGCCAACTCGGCCAGGCATTGGCCAGCGCCAGCGGCACCCTGGAAACCGGCGCACGCCATCAGTTGACGGAAATCAACCAGATGACCGGCTCCATGCAGCGCATGGAAGACGCCACGGCCCATATCACCCAGCACGTCGAACACGCGGTGGAACACGCAGGCCAGGCCCGCGAACAGATCGTGCGCGGCCAGCAAAGCGTCGGCCGTGCCCAACATGAAATCACCCAACTGGCCTCACGCATCGACGGCACCAACCACACCGTACAAGGCCTGGCCACCCAGGCCGAGCAGATCGGCTCGGTACTCGAAGTGATCAGCAGCATCGCCAACCAGACCAACCTGCTGGCGCTCAACGCCGCCATCGAAGCCGCCCGCGCCGGCGAGCAAGGCCGGGGTTTTGCGGTGGTCGCCGATGAGGTCCGCAGCCTGGCGCAACGCACCGCCGTCTCCACCCAGGAAATCAAACAGATCATCGAAGGCCTGCAACACGGCAGCCGCCAAGCCGTCGAGGCAATGCACGACAGCCAGGCAGGTGTAGCGCGTTGTGTGGAGGACAGCCAACTGGCGGTGGACATGTTGCAGGCCGTGGGCGCCGACATCGCGCATATCGACGAGCTGAACGGGCGAATCGTGATGACCACCCGCGAACAAACCTCGGCCAACCTGGAGATCGTCGGGCGCCTGCAGTCCGTGCAGAACATTGCACAAAACACCGCGGATGATGTGGAAACCCTCGCGCGCAGCAGTGAGCAGTTGCCGCCGATTGCAGTGCGGCTGGATGCGTTGGGGCGCAGGTTTCACTCCTGAAAAACGCCTCAACGTGAGGATGGCTCAGCCTGGCAAAATCCCCAGGTTTTTAGCCCGCATGCGCGCCAAGGCATACACGGTACGCGTGCGAGGTATCGGTGCCCCGATGCGATCAGCCACTGAAACAAGCGTGCCAAGGATGGCCTCGATCTCCACCGGTTTGTGCCCCTCAACGTCTTGCAGCATCGAGGTTTTCACCTTGCCGAGCTTGCGGGTGATCGCAATGCGTTGCGCGGAATCAATCTGAGGCGCGATGCCCAGTGTGCGTCCCAAATCCAGCAACTCATCCATCATGCCGATGAACAGTGCGTGCAGGAATGGGTCGTCGATCAACTCATCGGTTGCGCAGCCCACCAACAGGCTGACCGGGTTGAAGCAGGCATTGCCCAGCAGCTTCAACCATATTTCTTCGCGCACATTGGCGTGGGCGTGGGCATCAAAACCTGCCTCACGAAAAGCCTCGGTGGTTGCATCTACGCGCGTGCTATTACCACCGGCCGGCTCACCGAACACCATTCGGCTTCCGGACATGTGCTTGATCACACCGGGGCTCAGCACGGTACATGAGGCAAATACAACGCAACCGACAACGGCTGCAACGGGCACAGCCTTTTCTATCACGCCACCGGGGTCGACAGCCTCAAGACGCATACCCGCCAAAGCGCCTGCCGACTGCAGGAAATACCACCAGGGTAAGCCGTTGAGTGCAGGAATAACCAGGGTTTGCGGGCCAATCAATGCCTTGGCCTGTTCCACCACACTGGGCAATGCCGGCGCCTTGACGGCAAATATGACCATCTCCTGAATGCCAAGCTCTTCAGGTGCGCAGGTCGCTTTCAGTGGGGCAACCAACACCTCATCGCCCGTGTGCAGCTTCAGCCCATGCTCGCCAATGGCGGCGAGTGTTTCGCCACGCGCGATCACGCTGACGTCGTGGCCGGCGGCGAACAATTTGCACGCCAGGAAACCACCGATTGCTCCAGCACCTACGACCGTGACGCGCATGGGTAAACCTCACTGAGGGAGTGGAACAGAATACTGGCTAAACAGGCCGGAACAAGCCCGTCTCATTGAAAAAGCAGCCGCACTTGGCTCACACCCATCAGCCAAGGCAAACATAGCCACAGGTTACTTTTGCAGCGCATCCAGCCTGCGTTTCAGTCGCCTCAAGTCATTGTTGACGATGAGCTTGTGCACCGGCCCTACCGGCAACATGTACAGGCGCCCAAAGGTGTTATGGGTGATCACCGATGAGGTGATCGTAAACACGCGGTCACTGACAGACAGACAAATCATCACATCCAGGTGCCGGTCGCGCTCGGTCAGCACCAACCTATCGGGAGCACTGTGCTCCACCAGAAAGAAGTCCAAGCGCTCGCCCGCCTGTACCGCATTTTGCGGTGTGCCGGAGAACCCACCGATACGTTTCACCCCAAACAGCGACGAAATCCCGTCGCGGATTCGAAAAGCCAACTGCATCGGCCACCCGCGCTCGGCGGTCACAATATTCCAGGCCTCCAGTGCTGTGACATCAGTTGGCAACATGACCGACCTGCGGTCGTAGTAATCCAACTCTGCAGGTGTGCCCAGTGTGTGAATAACATCTGTAGTAACCAACTGATTTCTCCCTGAAAAGCGCGGTTGGTGATGAAACCGAGTGATGCCTGCAGGCGCAGGTTATTTTGCAGGGCTGCTCAAGTAAAGCGCGGGACAGGCTGGTTGACATATCGATAATTCTCGATATGATCCGCCCATGGAATTACTCGACGTATTCAAAGCCCTCTCAAACCAGACACGCCTGGAAATACTGAAAGGTTTGAAAGACCCCGAAAAGAACTTCCCCGCACAAGATGAGGGTGACGTTCACACGGTGGGCGTGTGCGTAAGCAGTATCCAGGAAGGCATCGGCCTTTCGCAGTCCACCGTGTCGGGCTACCTGGCCACCTTGCAACGGGTGGGGTTGGTCGAAGTCACCCGTATCGGGCAGTGGACCTACTACAAGCGTAACGAGGCAAACATCCGTGTGCTTGCCGAGATCATAGGCAAAGAGTTGTAGGTTTTTTTTATCGCAATATATCTAGTTTTCGCGATATCTCTTTTTATCGAAACGAGGATGAGCAATGAAAGCATTGATACTCAACGCATTTGGCGGCCCGCAAGCGTTCGAACTTCGCGACGTGCCTAAGCCCGTCCCCCATGCCGGGCACGTGTTAGTGCGGGTTTACGCCACTTCCATCAACCCGTTGGATTATCAGGTGCGACGTGGCGACTACCCTGACCTGGTGCCCTTGCCGGCGATAACCGGGCACGACGTTTCCGGCGTCGTCGAAGCCCTCGGCCCAGGCGTCACTGCTTTTGCACCAGGCGATGAGGTTTGGTACACCCCGCAAATATTTGACGGCCCCGGCAGTTACGCTGAGTACCACGTGGCGGCCGAACACATCATCGGCAAAAAGCCTGCGGCCCTGAGCCACCTGGAAGCCGCGAGCCTGAGCCTGGTCGGCGGCACCGCCTGGGAAGCACTGGTGGTGCGCGCGGCGCTGCGGGTCGGCGAGAGCGTTCTGGTACATGGCGGCGCAGGCGGCGTCGGCCATGTGGCGATCCAACTGGCAAAAGCCATCGGCGCCAAGGTGTTCACCACCGTACGCGAAGCCAACATTGAGTTCGCCCGCAGCCAGGGCGCCGATGTGATCATCGACTATGAAAAGGACGATTACCTTGAGGTCATCCTGCGCGAAACCGCTGGTCGTGGCGTTGATGTGGTGTTTGACACCATCGGCGGCAACACCTTGGCCCGCAGCCCCGACGCACTCGCGCAACTGGGCCGTGTGGTGTCGATTGTGGACATTGCGCAGCCGCAAAATCTGGTTAATGCCTGGGGCAAGAATGCCAGTTATCACTTTGTCTTCACGCGGCAGAACCGCGGCAAACTCGATGAACTCAGCGCGTTGGTAGAACGCGGACAACTGCGGCCACACGTGGGTGAGGTGTATTCGCTGGCAGATATCCCGCTCGCCCACGCGCGGTTGGAGCGTCGCAATAACGGCCTGCTGGGGAAGATTGCGATTGCCGTCGCGCCGTCGCTTCTCGCGTGAATACAGCGGTTTAAGGTTGAAAACTTGCCTGGAGAAACATCATGGTTTACGAGATCGCGCTGCTGCCGGTTTACAAAGCACAATTCGAAGCGTTTAGAGCCGCATTTGCCGAGGTCTTGCCGCTGCTCAGCCGCGCTAAAGGTTACGGTGGGCATATGCTCGCGCAAGGGGTTGAAAGCCCAGAGGTGTTCAACTTGATAGTGCGCTGGGAGACCTTGGAGGATCACACGCCGGGGTTTGAGGCGAGTGAAGATCATCGTGTGTTTATGTCGGGGTTGGAGGCGTACTTCTCTGCAGAACCGGCGGTTTACCATGTGGAGGCGTTTGCCGATGGAACTTCTCTAAACAACGATGTCAATTTGACGGCTCGCTAGCGCAGCAAAAGCAGCATGGATCAGTCAGCGTCAGGCTACTTCCTGACACCCATGGAGAGAATAATGAGAGTCATCATTGCAATATTGTTGATGCTCAGTGGCTACGCTTACGCCGGGTGCGGCAATATCAGTGACGGCAACCTTCGAGCCACGTGCCAGGCAGAAATGAACGGGCAAAGCTGCGGCAACATCAGCGACAGCGATCAACGCGCTTATTGCAATGCCAAGAGCAACGGCCAAAGCTGCGGCAACATTCAAGACAGCAACTTACGTAACGAGTGTGAAGCCGCGAAGCGCTGAGCCGCCCGCGAGATGGGACCAGCCTTCGCGCTGGCCCCGTCCATCTTTTATCTTTGTGCACGCCTCTGGCCGGCGCGGTGAACCCAACACTTTTATAGTGAAAGCACGCGTACTTAGGGATCATTGCGTCGCATCAAAACACTCATGGTATTTCACCGCGCCTGGTGCGGTTTTTGCGGATTGTCCAACCCCCTCAAGACCCTTTATCCTCCTCGCTCCCGCTCGACCCACTCCGGAGCCGCCATGGACCTCGCCACGCTCGCCCTCTTCCTCCCCGCCTGCTTCGCCCTGAACATGGCGCCCGGCCCCAATAACCTGCTGTCCGTAAGCAACTCCACGCGCTATGGCTATCGCACTTCTTGCCTTGCGGGTATTGGCCGTTTGCTGGCCTTTGCCGGCATGATCGCCCTCGCCTCTGCCGGCTTGGCGGTGGTGCTGCAGACTTCGGAGCTGTTGTTCTACGGGATCAAGATTCTCGGTGCGGCGTATCTGTTTTATCTGGCATTTCAGCTGTGGCGGGCTAACCCGCAGAAAGAAGCTGAATCAGCCCCGGACAAGGTGGGATTGTGGGCCTTGGCACGTCAGGAGTTCCTGGTGGCAGCCGGCAACCCGAAAGCCATCCTGATCTTCACCGCGTTCCTCCCGCAATTCGTGGTACCCGGCCAACCGATCACCCCCCAATTCGCGCTGCTGGGTGGGATGTTCCTGGGTTTAGAATGGATAGCGATCAGCGCCTACGCTTACATGGGCACGCACATGCGCCGCTGGTTTGCCGAACCCAGCGGCAAGCGCCTATTCAATCGCTGCTGTGCCGGGTTGTTGTCGGCGGCGGCGACGGTGTTGTTGATGGCGCGCAGGGCGTGAGGACAAGCCTGCGCACTCAACGAACAGGGAAAACGCGACATGACCCGAATCGAACTCGCCGACTTTTACCAAGGCTACATCGACTGCCTCAACCGCCAGGACTGGGAGCACCTGGGCCACTTCGTCCACCCGCAGGTGACCTACAACGCCACCGCTGTCGGCCTGGCAGGCTACCGCGCGATGCTGGAACGCGACTTTCGTGAGATCCCGGACCTGGTGTTTCGCATCCAACTGCTGGTAGCCGACCCGCCTACCATCGCCAGCCGGTTGAATTTCAACGTCAGCCCCAGAGGCGAGTTCTTCGGGCTGCCGATCAACGGCAGGACCGTGGCCTTCGATGAAAACGTATTCTACGAGTGCTGCGACGGGAAAATTGCGCAGGTCTGGTCGGTCATCGACAAAGCCGCGATAGCCCAACAGCTGACACCCGATAAACCTTGATCGACCGTCTAGACTCTCTACACCCAACCACCCCGTGGAGACCCAAGATGAACAAAAACACCCTCTGCCTCTGGTACAACGGCACCGCCCTGGAGGCGGCCACTTTCTACGCCCGGACGTTTCCGAACAGCGCTGTGACGGCCGTGCATCACGCCCCTGGCGACTTTCCGGCGGGCAAGCAAGGCGATGTGTTAACCGTCGACTTCAGCGTGCTGGGCATTCCCTGCCTGGGCCTGAATGGTGGCCCGGCGTTCCCGCACAGCGAGGCGTTTTCGTTTCAGGTGGCGACGGACGACCAGGCCGAAACCGACCGCTATTGGAATGCCATTATCGACAACGGCGGCCAGGCCAGCGCTTGCGGCTGGTGCAAGGACAAATGGGGCGTGTCCTGGCAGATCACCCCGCGCGTCTTGTCTGCGG
>NZ_WKDB01000121.1:0-8607 GCF_021606215.1 Pseudomonas sp. PA-5-4B
CTTGTCGGCCAGAGTGGAAAGGTGGATGGCAGCTTTGCTCCCACTCGTGCTTCTAGCACCGCGGACTCACAGCTTGCCATCCACCCCTCTCACCTCAGAGTTTATTCCCAGATCAAGACACAAGCGGGCTTGCCCGCGATGGCGTCCTGTCAGTTATCGATGTGTTGCCTGATAGGCCCTCATCGCGGGCAAGCCCGCTCCCACACTTCGATCAGTGTTGTTTGATCTGGCGTATTCCAGAAACACAAAACCCCGGCACATGGCCGGGGTTTTGTTATTCAGCATTCACCTGCTAGCGCAGGATCACTCCCACTCAATCGTCGCCGGCGGCTTGCTCGACACGTCATACGTCACGCGCGAAATACCTTCGATTTCATTAATGATACGGCCGCTGACAGTCTCCAGCAGCTCGTACGGCAGGTGTGCCCAACGCGCGGTCATGAAGTCGATGGTCTCTACGGCACGCAGCGCAACAACCCACGCATAACGACGGCCATCGCCCACAACACCCACCGATTTCACCGGCTGGAACACCACGAATGCCTGGCTGACCTTGTGGTACCAGTCGGCTTTGCGCAGTTCTTCGATGAAGATGTGGTCGGCGCGACGCAGCAGGTCGGCGTATTCCTTTTTCACTTCACCCAGGATGCGCACGCCCAGGCCCGGGCCTGGGAATGGGTGACGGTAGACCATGTCGTAGGGCAGGCCGAGTTCCAGGCCCAGGCGGCGGACTTCGTCCTTGAACAGTTCGCGCAGCGGTTCTACCAGCTTGAGGTTCATTTCCTCAGGCAGGCCACCCACATTGTGGTGGGACTTGATCACGTGGGCCTTGCCGCTTTTGGCGCCAGCCGACTCGATCACGTCGGGGTAGATGGTGCCCTGGGCGAGGTACTTGATGTTGTCCAGTTTGTTGGACTGGGCATCGAAGACGTCGATGAAGGTGCGGCCGATGATCTTGCGCTTCTTCTCTGGGTCGGACTCGCCGGCCAGGTTATTCAGGAACTGCTCTTCAGCGTTGGCGCGGATCACTTTGACGCCCATGTTCTCAGCGAACATGGCCATCACTTGCTCGCCTTCGTGCAGGCGCAGCAGGCCATTGTCGACGAACACGCACGTCAGCTGGTCGCCGATGGCTTTGTGCAGCAGCGCGGCAAC
The DNA here is from genome assembly GCF_021606215.1 of Pseudomonas sp. PA-5-4B. Lineage (NCBI taxonomy): Bacteria > Pseudomonadati > Pseudomonadota > Gammaproteobacteria > Pseudomonadales > Pseudomonadaceae > Pseudomonas > Pseudomonas sp. PA-5-4B. The sequence goes on from NZ_WKDB01000121.1 coordinate 1,156, forward strand.
CACGGAGGAGTCAACGCCGCCGGACAGGCCGAGCAATACGTTGTCGGTACCCACCTGGGCACGCACGTTGGCGATGGCGTCTTCAGCGATTTTCGACGGGGTCCACAGGGCTTCGCACTGGCAGATGTCGAGGATGAAGCGCGACAGAATACGGCCGCCTTGCTTGGTGTGGGTCACTTCCGGGTGGAACTGCACGCCGTAATAGCCGCGCTCGTCGTTGAACATGCCGGCAATCGGGCAGCTCGGGGTGCTGGCCAGGATGTGGAAGTCTTCCGGCATCTTGGTGACCTTGTCACCGTGGCTCATCCACACGTCGAGGCCGAACAGGCCGTCGGCGTCGATGTGGTCTTCGATGCCGTCCAGCAGGCGGCTCTTGCCGACCACGTCGACACGGGCATAACCGAATTCACGCAGTTCGGAACCTTCAACCTTGCCGCCCAGTTGCTCGGCCATGGTCTGCATGCCGTAGCAGATACCGAAGACGGGCACGCCCAGGTCGAATACGGCTTGCGGGCAACGCGGGCTGTTGGCTTCGTGCACGGACTCGGGGCCACCGGCAAGGATGACGCCTTTCGGTGCGAATTCGCGGATCGCTTCGTCGTCCATGTCGAACGGGTGCAGTTCGCAGTACACGCCGATTTCACGCACGCGGCGGGCGATCAGTTGGGTGTACTGGGAACCGAAGTCGAGGATCAGGATGCGGTGGGCGTGAATGTCGAGGGCCATGAAGTCAGTCTCGTCTAATGAATCAGAAACAACTCGGGGCTGAAAGAACAGCCCCGGTTACTTAACGTTTTGCTGGAAGCCTCAACCTACACGGTAGTTCGGCGCTTCCTTGGTGATCTGCACGTCGTGGACATGGGATTCAGCCATGCCGGCGCCGGTGATCCGTACGAACTCTGGCTTGGTGCGCATTTCTTCGATGTCGGCGCTGCCGGTGTAGCCCATCGAGGAACGCAGGCCGCCCATCAATTGATGGATGATCGCGCTCAGGGTGCCTTTGTACGGCACACGGCCTTCGATGCCTTCCGGTACGAGCTTCTCGGCGCCTGCCGAGGAGTCCTGGAAGTAACGGTCGGAAGAGCCCTGCGCCTGGGACATGGCGCCCAGCGAACCCATGCCGCGATAAGCCTTGTACGAACGGCCCTGGAACAGTTCGATTTCGCCTGGTGCTTCTTCGGTACCGGCGAACATCGAGCCCATCATCACGCAGGAAGCACCGGCAACGATGGCCTTGGACAGGTCACCGGAGAAACGGATGCCGCCGTCGGCGATCAACGGAACGCCCGTGCCTTCAAGGGCAGCAGCAACGTTGGCGATGGCGCTGATTTGCGGCACGCCTACACCGGCGACGATACGCGTGGTGCAGATGGAGCCAGGGCCGATACCGACCTTGACCGCATCGGCGCCGGCTTCGGCCAGGGCCTTGGCGGCTGCGCCGGTGGCGATGTTGCCGCCGATAACCTGTACGTCAGGGAAATTCTGTTTGACCCAGCGAACGCGGTCGATCACGCCTTTGGAGTGGCCGTGGGCAGTGTCGACCACCACCACGTCAACACCGGCAGCCACGAGGGCCGAAACGCGATCACCGGTGTCTTTACCGGTGCCGACCGCAGCGCCGACGCGCAGACGACCTTGGTCATCCTTGCTGGCCAGCGGGTAAGCCTTGGCTTTTTCGATGTCGTTGACGGTCATCATGCCTTTGAGGGCGAATTTGTCGTCGACGATCAGCACGCGCTCGATGCGGTGCTTGTGCAGCAATTCGCGCACATCGTTCTTGTCGGCGCCTTCCTTGACAGTAACGAGGCGCTCTTTAGGCGTCATCACTTCACGGACGGTGACTTCAAGACGGTTCTCGAAACGCACGTCACGGGAAGTGACGATGCCGACCAGGTCGCCATCGTGCAGTACCGGAACGCCGGAGATGTTGTGCAGGCGGGTCAGGTCGAACAGATCACGCACGGTGGCGTCGGCTTCGATGGTGATTGGATCTTTCACCACACCGGCTTCGTAACGCTTGACCTTGCGCACTTCGGCAGCTTGCTGCTCGATGGTCATGTTCTTGTGGATGATGCCAATGCCGCCTTCCTGAGCCATGGCGATTGCCAAACGGGCTTCAGTGACGGTGTCCATGGCAGCGGAAACCAGAGGAATATTCAGCTCGATGCCACGGGTTAGGCGGGTCTTGAGACTGACTTCGTTAGGAAGCACCTCGGAATAACCGGGCACTAGGAGAATGTCGTCGAATGTCAGAGCTTCTTGGCTGATACGCAGCATCGCGGGGGCTCCCGAGCGGGAAAATGGAAGCGCGCCATTATATACATGCACCCTGTCGGGCTCAATGTAAAACTCTGACAAACTTGGTAATACTGATAGATGGATAAAACTCACGGCTTGATCGTTCCTACGCTCCGCGTGGGAATGCCTCGTTGGACGCTCCGCGTCCGGGGTCAGCGCAAGGCTTCAACCTTGCGCAATGGTGACGCGGAGCGTCACGGGATACATTCCCACGCGGGAGCGTGGGAATGATCGGATTAAAGCTCGACTCTGACCCAACTCATCTTCTGGTCCAGCCAGTCGGCAAATTCGTCGATAAAGCTCTGCTTGAACCCCGCCTCCGCCCAGTTGTTGAAGATAAACCCCAGGTTGGAAAACCCGCATTCCTGCAGGAATAGAAACCCATTGATGTCATCTTCATGCCCACACAACGGGCAAGTGAAGTTATCGGTGTGGCCGGGCATCCAGTCTTCCAGGCTTTCGAACAGCGCCTCGCCGACTTCTTTAAGGCACTCCGGGCAGCCGGCCTCCTCGAGAAAGCCCTTGGCCGGCGTGTAGATGCAGCGCTTGTAGATGATCTCCAGGCCATTGATCGGCTCGTTGAACGGCAGCGCTTCGGGGTGCAGCACCACGGCGCGGGCGCCGTCGGCCAGGGCGTAGGCCATGCGGTTGCCGGTGCGCCCGCAGGTGGTCAGCTCTTCCTTGATGATGTTCTTGCGCACCAGCCAACGCACGATGGCCCGGGCGCGGGGTTCGTGGACGGGCAAGGTGGAGATTTTGGGGACAAGGATGCTTTGGGAGTTCATGGTGCTTGGGAGCCCTGCGGTGTGGCGACTGCCGACATCGCGGGCAAGCCCGGCTCCCACATTTGGAATGCATTCACCTGTGGGAGCTGGCTTGCCTGCGATGAGGCCTTGAAGCCTGGCAGCTTAATCCCTGCCCCACACAGGTCAAGTGCTCAAATACCGCCCAATCAATGCAATCCCACTGGCCAACACCAACCATGTCACCAAGCGCACAAAGGCTTCGCGGGACATCCGCATCGTCAACCTGCGCCCACACCACAGCCCCAGGGCCATCGCCGGCAACAGGCACAGCGCCAACAACAGCAACGGCAAGTCCGCATACACCCCGGCAATCAGGAACAGACTCAAGCGCACCACCGTGCTGCAACTGATCAACGCACTTTGCGTGGCCCGCGCCGCATCCTTGGGCAAACGGCTGTTGAGGTAGATCGCATATAAAAAGCCGCCGCTGCCGAACAGCGCACCAAACAGGCCGCCGACGATGCCCATTGGAATCGACCAACCTTTGGAAAGCTGGGTGGGCCGCGCCTTCACCGACAAGCTGTAGATCGCATAGGCGCTGATAAACACCCCCATCAGCAGCAGCAACAGATCCGAATGCAGGTTGAGCAGAAAGATCACGCCCAGCGTACAACCGATGGCCATGCATGGCAGCAACCAGAGCAGCTCGGGCTTGTTCACGTCTCGCCGCGATTGCAGCAGATTGCCAAAGGCCGCGACAAAATCCAGCAGCACCAGCAGCGGGATAATCTTCGACAGCGGCATAAACACAATCAGAATTGGCCCCGCCACCAGCGCCGTGCCAAAGCCTGCAATACCGAAGACGATATAGGCCAGCACCACACCCAGGCCGATGACCAGCCAATCGACACCACTGAACGACCACTGGCTCATCAGCTCAACCGGGCTCATGTCGTATTCCTTGAAAGAGATAACCAACACTTTAGCCATCGCCGAGTGTTGCGACTAATATCTTCAAAGCCCTCCACTTATCTTGAAAAGGCATGACAAGTGATCTCGACCCGCCAACTGCGCTACTTCGTAGAGATCGCCGACGGCGGCAGCTTCAGCGCCGCGGCCGAGCGTTTGTTCGTGGCGCAATCGGCCCTGAGCCGCCAGATCAAGGCGCTGGAAACCCAGCTGCAAACTTCACTGTTCGAACGCACCGCGCGCCAGCCCCGGCTGACGGCGGCGGGCGAAGCCTTTTACCCGAGGGCGCGCAACCTGCTGAGCGAGCTGCTCAAGGCCAGCGAGATGGCCACCCTGGTTGGCAAGGGTCAGCTTGGCACCCTGCGCCTGAGCCATTCGAGCACCGTGCCGATGAGCGGGCCATTGCTGCACGGCATCAGCACCTGGCTGCAGCGTTGCCCCGGCGTATCGATGGATATCGTCAAACTGTCTTCCGAGGCGCAACTTGAAGAAATTGCCGACGGGCGCCTGGAAGTCGGCCTTTTACGGTTACCGGTGCTGCGACAGCGCGAAGGCGTGCGCGTGGTGCCTTTATATAGCGAACAACTGGTGTTGGCGGTGCCGCCCAATCACCCGCTGGCAGGCAGTGATACACCTGTCGAACTGGCACAGCTCAAGGACGAAGCGTTTATTTCAGTTCCGCACCCCCAACGTGGCGGCTTGAGTTATCTGTCAGCCGAACTGTGCATGCGCGCAGGATTTTTCCCCAAGGCAGCGCGGGTGATGTCGCGCAAAACCACGCAATTGCAGCTGATCCAGGCCGGCTTCGGAATTGCCTTGTTACCAAAATCCATGCAGGACATAGCGCCGGCCAACCTGCACTTTTTGTCCCTGGCGGACCCGGACTGCTTGAGTACCGTGGCCCTTGCCTGCACGCAGGCGCCGAGCGCACTGGTGGAGCAATTCTGCCAAACCTTGCACGAATGCCTATAAACTGCCGCCCATGATTAAAGATCGCTCCTCATGATTAAAGATCCGTTTGCCCGCTTGGGCCTGGACCGCGAAGTCCTGACTGTCAGCCAGCTCAACGGCCGCGCGCGGGTGTTGCTGGAAGACGTGTTCACCAATATCTGGGTCGAAGGCGAGATCTCCAACCTCGCCCGCCCGGCTTCCGGCCATGTGTATTTCACCCTCAAGGACAGCGGCGCCCAAGTGCGTTGCGCGCTGTTTCGCAACAACGCCGCACGGGTGCGCCAGGCGTTGAAGGACGGCCTGGCGGTGAAGGTGCGCGGCAAGGTCTCGCTGTTCGAAGGCCGGGGCGACTACCAACTGATCCTCGACACCGTGGAACCTGCTGGCGATGGCGCGCTGCGTTTGGCCTTTGACGCGTTGAAGGAAAAGCTCAGCGCCGAAGGCCTGTTCAGCGCCGAGCGCAAGGTGCCGCTGCCGGCGCACCCTCGGCGCATTGGGATTATCAGCTCGCCGACGGGCGCGGTGATTCGCGACATCATCAGCGTGTTCCGTCGTCGTGCGCCGAACGTTGAACTGACACTGATCCCCACCGCCGTACAGGGCCGCGAAGCCATCCCGCAGATTGTGCGCGCGCTGAAAATGGCGGATGCGCGCGGTTTCGACGCGTTGATCCTGGCCCGAGGCGGCGGTTCGCTCGAAGACCTGTGGTGCTTCAACGAAGAAGCCGTGGCCCGCGCGGTGGATGCCTGCGTGACGCCCATCGTCAGCGCCGTCGGCCATGAAACCGACGTGTCGATCTGCGACTTTGTGGCCGACGTGCGCGCCCCCACGCCCTCCGCCGCCGCCGAATTGCTCGCGCCAGATGCCAGCCACTTGGTGCGCCAAGTCGAAAACCTGCACCGCCGCCTGGTGATGCTGATGCGCAACCGCCTGAGCCATGATCGCCTGCGCCTGGAAGGCATGGCCCGCCGCCTGCGTCACCCTGGCGAACGTCTGCGCCAGCAAGCCCAGCGTTTGGACGACCTGGACATGCGCCTGCGCCGCGCCTTCGAGCGCAGCCTCAATACCCGTCGCGAACGCCTGATCCGCCTCGAAACCCGCCTCGCAGGCCAACACCCCGGCCGTCAACTGGCGTTGCTGCGCCAGCGCCTCGATAGCCTCGCAGAACGCCTGCCCCGCGCCATGCGCGAAGGCCTTAAGGCACGCCGCCTGCAACTGCAAAGCCAGGTGCAGACGTTGCAGGTGGTCAGTCCGCTTGCGACTCTGGGCCGTGGCTACAGCATCCTGCTGGACGAGCGCGGCCAGGCGATCCGCAACGCCGCGCAAACCCACACCGGCCAACGCCTGACCGCGCGGCTCGGCGAAGGCCAATTGCAGGTGCGGGTGGAAGATAACCACCTGACGCCCGTCACCCTTTCGTTACTGGATTGATTGATGCCACGTTTATTTAGCCTGCTGATGCTCTTGTGCCTGACCTTCAACGCCCACGCCGACAGCTACATCACGCGGTTGCTGAACAAGCCGGTGCCGGGTGGCGTGGCGGTGGTCGACCTCGGCACTTCGGCCAGCGCGCCCAAAGCCACCTACCTGAACCGGCCGGTGCTTGTGGTCAAGGAACAGAACAACTGGCTGGCGATTGTCGGGATCCCGCTGACCGTCAAACCCGGTACCGAGCGCATCACCAGCGGCGGGCAGAACTTGCCGTTTGTGGTGGGCTTCAAGAAATACCCCGAACAGCACATCACCTTGAAGAACAAAAGCCAGGTGAACCCGGCCCCGGCGCAACTCAAGCGCATCGAGGGCGAACTGGCCGTGCAGCTCAAGGCTTACCGCAGCTTCAGCCCGAACACACCGAGCAACCTGCTGCTGGACAAACCGGTCAACGGGCCACTGTCGAGCAAATTCGGCGTGCGCCGCTTCTTTAATGGCGAGGAACGCAACCCGCATTCGGGCCTGGACTTTGCCGTGGGCGCGGGCACGCCGATCAAGACGCCGGCGGCGGGCAAGGTGATCCTCACCGGCAATTACTTCTTCAACGGCAACACCGTGTTCGTCGACCATGGCCAGGGCTTTATCAGCATGTTCTGCCATATGTCGAAGATCGACGTCAAAGTCGGCGACCAACTGGCACGCGGCGCAGTGGTGGGCAAGGTCGGTTCCACTGGCCGTGCAACCGGGCCGCATATGCATTGGAACATCAGCCTTAACGATGCGCGGGTTGACCCGGCGATCTTTATTGGCGCGTTCCAGCCCTGATAAAAATATTCAACCTACCGGCCTCATCGCGGCATAGGTATCTACGCAACTTTTAAAAGCAGCCTATTTCTCCTGTGGCGAGCAGGCTTGTCCTGCGTTGGGCTGCGAAGCGGCCCCAAAAACAGACGCTGAGTACTTTCAGCAAAATTGCCGTGCCTGTACTGGGGCCGCTTCGCAGCCCAACGCAGGACAAGCCTGCTCGCCACAGGAGAAATAGGCTGCTTTTAAAAGT
>NZ_WKDB01000122.1:0-8562 GCF_021606215.1 Pseudomonas sp. PA-5-4B
GAACGGTGGGGTTACTCGCTCGAGTAACTGACCGAAGCCTTGGTCCAACGCTTTTTCCAAGGGCGAACTGTTGGCGGGGAGCAGGCTCGGTATGCGCTCACTCATAGCGTGCGTACCTGTACTTCAACCCCGGTGCAATAAGGCGCCTGAAAGGCCGTCGCAATAATCGGTGCCAAGGGTTCAAGGATCTGTAACTGCGCCGCCCCGGCGCTGTGAATCGCATAGTCAATCCAACTCGGATCCACCCGCCCCTCCAGCCGATGACAAGACTCTGCATAGTCCTGTAGCAGTTTCTGCGCGGCAACTTGCGTGAGCCCCGAATCCGGGCCGGCATTGATCTTCGCAACCACACGGATTTTATAAGGCAGGATCTGCGCACCTTGCACGCTAACCAGATCGGTCTCCGGCCGCACATCCGGCCGTGCGAAATGGCGACGAACCCCGTCAAGCAAATCGGCGGACGGCGTGCCGTCGCTCTCACGAGCAAGCACCGTGACCATCACTTCACCGGGCGCTGTTCGACGAGCGTTGCCGTCCTTGACCTGCGCGGCATAACCGTCGGGATCAAAGGTGTAGCTGACCGTCACCACGCCCGGCGTCGCGCTTTGCACCTTCACCGACGGCCGTTCACCCAGGGTAAAAACCTCTCGCCGATACTGCATCCGCGAGCCGGCTGCCGGTGCATGGGGCGCCAGGTAATAACGCAAGCGAGCGTCGTCGTCACTCTCCAACGTCGGCGGCACCGGCGGAAACGCCGCCGGGTCGCCTGGATCGAGCACTTGGCGTTCCAGGCCCATGTCCGCCAGGCGCGCATCCAGGTTGCTGCCGGTGGCCCACCACGCCAGCATCTGCTTGATACGGGCATTGTATTTGCGTTCGTGGGTTTGCAGCCTTACACAGAAGGCTTCCAGGGCCAGGGTCAGCAACTCGCTTTCGTTGTCGAGGCTGACCTTGAGTTTGGCCGCGTTTTGCGGTGCTCGGGTGGCGACGTAGTCCACAACAAACGCCTTGAATTCGGCCAACAACGGCTCGAACTCATCCACCGCAATGATGGCCGGTTCTGCCAGTTGGTTCTGGCCGGGGATCAGCATGCTCATGTCACGACCTCGAAGGTTTGTTGGCGGTTTTTCCAGGTGCCGGCGAAGCGCAACAGCAGGCCGGCGCCTTGGCGGGTGGCGACGATGACCAGGGGTTGGAAATCGCCGATGCCGTTGTGGGTGTTGTAGAACGCCTGCGCGGCGTGGCTTTGGGCGAGTATCAGCAGGTCGTCGCCGAGATTCTGGCCGAGCAGTTGCGGGATCAGCGAGCCATATAGCGGGCGTTTCTGCCGAGTGCCCACGGGGGTGGTCAGCGCTCGGGTGGCGCGCTGCACGAACTGCAGCCAGTCATCGACGGCTGCCCCGGTGTTTCGATCGATGCCGAGCATGGGATGTCCTTATCGGGGGCTGATGACGTGGCCTAGATGGTCCACCAGCGGGCCGCTGAAGTGCGCGCCGCCAGCGTCCAGTACCAGGCTGGTGCCGCCGATTTGCAGGGTGATGTTCTGGGCGCTCATGACCAAGCTGGCGGCGCCGACTTTGACGTCTACCTGTTCGCGCGAACCGCTGAACGTGGTGGGGCCGTTGACCCAATTGAAAATGTGGCTGGCATCGTCATAGTCGCTTTGGGTGCCGTCCTGGTGGCGTCGTCGGGTCAATGTGGCAACACTGGAGACGGGCGGAAACTGACGACTGTTGAGGCCGAACAAAGCCACAGACTGCCCACCGCCTTCGCCGCCGCCGTAGTTGAGCAACAGGCATTGTTCACCCACGGACGGGATACGCGTTTCGGTTTGTGCGCCTGCGCTGGGGTTGAAAAAGCGGATCGCCGGGGTGAGCAAATCACCGTGGCTGACCTTGCAGGTGTTGCTGGCGGCGTCGACCGACTGACACGTGCCGATCCGGCAAAAACTCTCGGCGCGTCGATACAGGTCTTCAAGTTGGGTTTCCATCTCTGCCAGGCGCTCGACAATCGGCCCCAGCTGCATGCGTAACAGCGCGTCGAACATGGGCTACTCCGCCAATGGTTTGTATTGGTCGGGATCGTCGATGTTCGACACTTCCCAGGTGCGGGCAAACAGCGGCTGGCCGGTAGGATCTGTGAGTAATACCGGCCCGATGTAGACGGTCTGGGTGAAGGAGACAGTCCAAGTGTCGTAGTCCGTTTCTGCTGTTGTTGCAGCAACCGGAGCGGCGACGATATTTATCGGCAAATCACACTGGGCCAACGGTAGGCCCCAACGGTTATCCAGCACCTGGTCCATAAGCTGACTGGCCAGGTCGCAGGCATCAAACGGCAGCGCACCCGGCGCCACCATGGCCCGGAGCGAAATCGTCAGGGCGTGAGCCTTGCGCCCTTCGCGAGAGCGAATGCCTGGGCCATTGCCTTCGACCGTGATCAACACGCCGGTTTTATCCAAGGCGCCCTGAAAATCCTGGTGATTGCCGACCTTCAAGTTCGGGAAGGCCGCGTGCAGCGCCGCGCCGATGGCAAGGGGCAGTTGGGAGGGTTTTTCGATAAGGGTCATATTAAGTAGCGTCCTTGCAACGGTTATTGCGGGTCTTGGCCGGAGCCTTGGTTGACCCCGATGCGCTTGGCCGCCCAGCGTTCATAAAGGCCAATGGCGACATCGGCACCGGCCATCGCGGTGAGGCAACCAATAGCGCCGGCGGTCCAGATCGACATGCCGGCGGCGTAGCACAGCATCAGGGCTGAAACCCCGCAGACCATGCACGCGCCGGAGCGCAGGGCCAGGCGGCGGATCAGCGACCAACCACGTGCGCCCTCCTTGTCGGCGCGCCACATTTCGCCGGATACACCGCCGATCACTGCCAATACGATGACCAGCCAGATAGGCATTTCCGCTAACGCTTGCTGTTCATTTGTCATGTCACGCCTCCTGGCTGAGCACTCAATAGTCCATTTTTCATTTACACATGCTTCGATAGGTCGGCATTCCAAAAAGCCCGGTCGCCCGGGCTTTTCAGTAATGATGTCCTCGAACGTTCGGCGCTACTGGCGCGGTACGGTTCTTTCCTCAATGTTTTTCCGACCACGATCCCTGTCTGCCGGATAACTGCTTCTGGTGCTTTACGCTGCACACCCGGGTCAGTTGCCAACCCTCTGAACCGTTAAGGCCGATTCATCGCTGCCTGTTGTTTTAAAGCGGTGTAACTAAAGAGCGTCGGCATCCTTGCCGGTGTTGCCTGGCATCCCTGCCATCGCTTCGATGGCGTCCTTGCCGATGTTGCGTGCCTTCCTTGTCACTTTCCTTGGCAGCATCCTTGCCGCCTCCACCACCTTGTTGGCTGGCTTGAGATGGAGAATATGCATGTATGCATATACAGTCAATGCACAAATGCATTTATTTTTGCTATCGGAATGCACCAGCGCATTTCTAACCTTATGGGCCAGGGGTTTACCGGTTTTCTACGGTCGAAAAAAAGCCCGCACATGGGCGGGCTTTGTCTTACGCAAGGAGGTTAACGGGCGTACATGCCCCACCAGAACACATGGCCGAGGATGCTGATTTGCTCATCCTGGATATCCTGGAAGCTGTAGTCCTCGTCAGGGTGCTCATCGCGATTGAAACTGCGCAGGCGAATCCCGGAAGGCAGGCGGTAGAGCTGTTTCACCCGTAACTGGCCATTGTGATTGATGGCATACAAGTCGCCATCGACGATGTCGCCAATACCACTCTTGCCCGCATTCACCCCGACCGTCGCGCCATCGCGCAGCACCGGCAACATACTGTTGCCGCGCACTGTCACGCATTTGGCCTGGTCGAACTGCACACCGTTGTGGCGAAGGCTGCGCTTGCCGAACCGCAGGCTGGCCTTCTCGCTTTCCTCGATGACGAATCTTCCTGATCCAGCAGCCAATTCAACCTCGCGCAAAAAGGGGATCGACACCTCGTCATCATTAACGGGCGTGTCGTCGTCCCACAGGCTTATGTCCTTGAGTTCCGAATGCATCGGGTCGCGCCCGTCATCGCGCCCAGCGCCCAACGCCGCGCGCCCGCGCAGGTGGTCGGTGCTGACGCGAAAGTACTCGGCGATGCGCGAGATGTGCTTGTCCGACGGATCAACGATCTTGCCGCTGAGGATCCGCGAGAGTGTGGATTGAGGCACGCCGGTACGCCGGTGAAGCTCCGTGGGGGAGATCCGGTCGCGGTCCAGCAGCTCTCTTAAGACGGTTGAAACGTTGCGTTTTTGCATAACGGCGATAGTGCCGGGAGTTTTTGGGGTTGGCAAATGCTAAATTGCATATTTATGCAGAACAAGGATGTGTTAAGTGAAGTTTCGGCCCGTAGCGATGTTTTAACCGAGTGATAGTCTTTGACACACCGCTGGAGCAGATGGGGATGCTTTTGATGGAACACACCGCATTTCACGACACCGACAGGATGACACCCGCAGAAATCGAGATTTCAGAAGAAGCACTGCGTTTTGCGCGCTCAAATAAAAAGTCAATTGCCAGACGCCTGACAGACAAAGCGATCTATCCGTCGGAGGAGTCGCCAGTTTCCGTCTTCATGGCAGGATCGCCCGGCGCAGGAAAAACAGAGGCATCGATTGCTCTTGTAAATCTATTCGCCGACACTCCAATTCTGCGAATCGACCCTGATGAACTTCGCAACGAATTTGCCGCTTACAAGGGGCCAAATTCGTCGAGCAGTACTTTGCAGCGCGTGACGTAGTGAATGCCCTTAAGCTCTAGAGTATCGAGGCGACGTTCATGTGGATTTGCTCATCAAGCACATCGACAACTCTGGACGGCTTTACAAAGCAGGCGTGGATAAGATTGACTACCATATCCCTGAGCAGCATACGCGGGCCGATCTAGAGGCCAGGCTCGGGCCACCATCAGGAGCGCATTGATGATTTCGATCAAGCTGGGCTTGTCCAAAGGCGCAAAAAGCTCTTTTGCCGACTTTATTCGTGACGCAAAATCCGATCAGAAAAAGCGCGTTTACAGCGAAGTTCTGACCGAGGCTACCAAGCAGCAGAATCTCGTGATGATGAAAGCAGAGGCGAAAAGAGCCTGATTGCTTCCCAAGCCGCTTTCTGGAGCCCGGCACTGTGCCGGGCTTTTTATTGGGCCAACTTATTAGTTGGCCCTAGGAGGCACGTTCATTATCCATGCCCCAATGTGCTTTTCGACAGCAGCATAGCGACATCTCCATTTCCCCAGTTGCACCCACCACACTACCCTCCCCTCCGCCGCTGCCAATTCAGCGACCGGGCCTGATAACCCGGCAAGATGCAGGCGCTAAAAGCGCCACGCATTCGTTCAAACTACGAACGTGGTAGCTCTCAACCGATATGGGAGTTTTACCGATGATTGTTACAAATCCGTCTGCGTTAACTACCCTCGGCGTCACCCCCCTTCTCCTTCCATTCCGACCAACCTTCAGTAAGGGGCGGATGAAAAACCGGTGCGGCGCCTGATTGCTATCACTCAAGAGATAGCACAAGCACCACTAACCTGTGGCGAGGGAGCTTGCTCCCGCTGGGCTGCGAAGCGGCCCTGAAAATGGGACTGCTGCGCAGTCCAACGGGAGCAAGCTCCCTCGCCACAGGTTTGGTGTTCCTTCTTGGGCGTTCATTCTTAACTCGTGAAGGTATTGGATTCGCCCGGCAACCTTCAGTAAGGGGCGAATGAAAAACGGACGCGGCGCCTGATTCCGATCAGTTAAGCGATAGCACAAGCACCGCTAACCCGTGGCGAGGGAGCTTGCTCCCGCTGGGCTGCGAAGCGGCCCCTGCTCTTTGCTTCAAGAGCATGGGACTGCTGCGCAGTCCAACGGGAGCAAGCTCCCTCGCCACGGGTTCGGTGTTCATTCTTGAGAGTGATGGCCATTGGGCGCTGCGCCATTTTTGGCTTTTACCTGGCTGTTTGTGACCTGCGAACCCTCGACCTCGCGTGTTAACCTTGCCGCCATCGCAAAATTAGCAGGGCCAAGCGCCCCACCTTTGCCCCACTCCTTTCAACGAATTTGCTAACTATCTGATGAGTAAAAACACCTCCGATCTGTCTTCCCACACCCCGATGATGCAGCAGTACTGGCGCCTGAAAAACCAGCACCCTGATCAGTTGATGTTCTATCGCATGGGCGATTTCTACGAGATCTTCTACGAAGACGCGAAGAAGGCCGCCAAGCTGCTGGACATCACCCTGACCGCGCGCGGGCAGTCGGCGGGGCAGTCGATTCCGATGTGTGGGATTCCTTACCATTCGTTGGAAGGTTATCTGGTCAAGCTGGTGAAGCTGGGTGAGTCGGTGGTGATCTGTGAGCAGATCGGCGACCCGGCGACCAGCAAAGGGCCGGTGGAACGTCAGGTGGTGCGCATTATCACGCCGGGCACGGTGAGTGATGAGGCGCTGCTGGATGAGCGTCGTGACAACCTGATCGCAGCGGTGTTGGGCGATGAGCGTTTGTTTGGCCTGTCGGTGCTGGATATCACCAGCGGCAACTTCAGCGTGCTGGAGATCAAGGGCTGGGAGAACCTGCTGGCGGAGCTTGAGCGCATCAATCCGGTGGAGTTGTTGATTCCGGATGATTGGCCCAAGGATCTCCCGGCGGAAAAGCGTCGTGGGACCAAGCGTCGTGCGCCGTGGGACTTTGAGCGCGACACGGCGCTGAAAAGTCTGTGCCAGCAGTTCTCGGTGCAGGACCTTAAAGGCTTCGGCTGCGAGACCCTGACCCTGGCCATCGGCGCTGCCGGTTGCTTGCTCAGCTACGCGAAAGAAACCCAGCGCACCGCCCTGCCGCATTTGCGCAGCCTGCGCCATGAGCGCCTGGATGACACCGTGGTGCTCGATGGCGCCAGCCGTCGCAACCTCGAGCTGGACACCAACCTGGCCGGTGGTCGCGATAATACGCTGCAATCAGTGGTCGACCGTTGCCAGACGGCCATGGGCAGCCGCTTGCTGACCCGCTGGTTGAACCGTCCGCTGCGCGACCTGACCGTGCTGCAAGCGCGCCAGACATCGATTACTTGCCTGCTGGATCGCTATCGTTTTGAAAACCTGCAGCCGCAGCTCAAGGAAATCGGCGATATCGAGCGCATCCTGGCGCGAATTGGCCTGCGCAATGCGCGGCCACGTGACCTGGCGCGCCTGCGCGATGCCTTGAGCGCGCTGCCGCAGCTGCAAGTGGCGATGACCGAGCTGGACACGCCGCACCTGCAACAACTCGCCGTAACGGCCGGCACTTACCCGGACCTCGCGGCGCTGCTGGAAAAAGCCATTATCGACAACCCGCCGGCGATTATCCGTGACGGCGGCGTGCTTAAAACCGGTTACGACAGCGAGCTGGACGAGCTGCAATCGCTGAGCGAAAACGCCGGGCAGTTCCTGATTGACCTGGAAGCCCGCGAAAAAGCCCGTACCGGCCTGGCCAACTTGAAGGTTGGCTACAACCGCGTGCACGGCTACTTTATTGAGTTGCCGAGCAAACAGGCCGAGTCGGCGCCGATTGACTATCAGCGTCGCCAAACCCTTAAGGGCGCCGAGCGTTTCATTACGCCGGAGCTCAAAGAGTTTGAAGACAAGGCACTGTCGGCCAAGAGCCGTGCCCTGGCGCGCGAAAAGATGCTGTATGAAGCGTTGCTCGAAGATTTGATCAGCCGCCTGGCGCCGCTGCAAGACACCGCCGCCGCCCTGGCGGAACTGGATGTGCTGAGCAACCTGGCCGAACGTGCGCTGAACCTTGACCTGAACTGCCCGCGTTTTGTCAGCGAGCCGTGCATGCGTATCATGCAGGGCCGCCACCCGGTGGTGGAGCAGGTGTTGACCACGCCGTTCGTGGCCAACGACCTGTCGCTGGATGACGACACGCGCATGCTGGTGATCACAGGTCCCAACATGGGTGGTAAATCCACCTACATGCGCCAGACCGCATTGATCGTATTGCTGGCGCATATCGGCAGCTTTGTGCCGGCGGCCAGTTGCGAGTTGTCGCTGGTAGACCGCATTTTCACCCGGATCGGTTCCAGTGATGACCTGGCTGGTGGGCGTTCGACCTTTATGGTGGAAATGAGCGAAACCGCCAACATCCTGCACAACGCCACCGAACGCAGTTTGGTGCTGATGGACGAAGTGGGGCGCGGCACCAGCACCTTCGATGGTCTGTCGCTGGCGTGGGCGGCAGCCGAGCGTTTGGCGCATTTGCGCGCCTATACGCTGTTCGCCACGCACTATTTCGAGCTGACGGTGTTGCCGGAAAGCGAGCCGCTGGTGGCCAACGTGCATCTCAATGCCACTGAGCACAACGAGCGCATCGTGTTCCTGCACCACGTGCTGCCGGGGCCGGCGAGCCAGAGTTACGGTTTGGCCGTGGCGCAGTTGGCGGGGGTTCCTGCGCAAGTCATCACCCGTGCCCGCGAACACTTGAGCCGCCTGGAAGAAACCGCCCTGCCCCACGAGATTCCTGTGGCAAGCCCGGCCAAAACCAGCGCAAAACCCAGCGCGCCGCACCAGAGTGATATGTTCGCCAGCCTGCCCCATCCAGTGCTGGAT